>NZ_JANLOG010000085.1:0-28083 GCF_025466205.1 Pseudomonas sp. 13B_3.2_Bac1 | reverse complement strand
CCCCCCCCCCCCCCCCCCCCCCCCCCCCCCCCCCCCCCCCCCCCCCCCCCCCCCCCCCCCCACTCCTACAATGGGCCTGCGGTGTGTCAATTACTGCGCCTTGCAGCCGCGGCCGATCAGGTCATTGGTGGCGACCCAGTACACCAGGCCTTCATCACCCTTGACGTGAAACGCCAGCATGCCGTCGCTGTACAGAACGCCCGAGGCGCCCGGTTCTTCTTTCAGGCGATAGACCTGATCACCGCCGCCCAGTCGAACATCGACTTCCTTCTGGCTGGCATCGGTGTAGCGCCACAGCACTTTGGCCTGGCTGTCGCAGGTCCATGTCGTCCAGTTGTCAGCAGGGGCGGACGACTGAAACAGATTCATCTGCGCGCAACCGCCCAACAATGCCAACGCCGCAATGGCGATCAAGCCTTTCATCCGTGTTCCTCGACTGACGGCGCACGCCGCCAGCCCTGAGTTAAAGAGTCAGACCGGTCAAGGACAACCATGTTCCTTGGCCGGGGTTTGCGTCTCGTACTTGTCCAGGCCATCCGGCCCCGAGCGCTTGTTCAGCACCGGGTTGGTTTCGGCCTGCCAGTCGGCCTGGTAGCAGCCTTTCTGCACCGCATCCGGCGCAGGTGTCGCCTCGGCCTTAGGGTTACTCCCGCAGGCCGCCAATGTACCGGTCAGCAACAACAGCACTAACGACTTGACCATGTAACCACTCCTTTGCCTGGCCAAACGGGCGGCCTCAGGCCTTGGCCCGGCTTTCCAGAACTTCAACGGCCGGCAGCACCTTGCCTTCGACGAATTCGAGGAACGCGCCACCACCGGTGGAAATGTAGGAGATTTGCTCAGCCACGCCATATTTATCGATGGCCGCCAGGGTGTCGCCACCGCCGGCAATGGAGAACGCCGCGCTGTCAGCGATGGCCTGGGCCAGCACTTTGGTGCCGTTGCCGAACTGGTCGAATTCGAACACGCCGACCGGGCCGTTCCACAGGATGGTTTTCGACGATTTCAGCAGTTCGGCGAAGTTGGCCGCGGTCTGCGGGCCGATGTCCAGAATCATGTCGTCAGCAGCCACGTCAGCGATCAGCTTGACGGTGGCTTCGGCGCTTTCCGCGAATTCCTTGGCGACGACCACGTCCACCGGCAGCGGCACGCTGACCTTGGCGGCGATGGCGCGTGCGGTGTCCAGCAGGTCCGGCTCGTACAGCGACTTGCCGACCGGGTGACCGGCAGCAGCCAGGAAGGTGTTGGCGATGCCGCCACCGACGATCAGTTGATCGCAGATCTGGCTCAGGCTGTTGAGTACGTCGAGTTTGGTCGACACCTTGGAGCCGGCAACAATCGCGGCCATTGGCTTGGCCGGTGCACCCAGCGCCTTGCCCAGTGCGTCCAGCTCAGCGGCCAGCAGCGGGCCGGCAGCGGCGACTTTGGCGAACTTGGCCACGCCGTGGGTCGAACCCTCGGCGCGGTGCGCGGTACCGAAGGCGTCCATCACGAACACGTCGCACAGGGCGGCGTATTGCTGGGCCAGGTCGTCGGCGTTCTTTTTCTCGCCCTTGTTGAAGCGTACGTTTTCGAACAGCACGATGTCGCCGGCCTTGACGTCAACGCCGCCCAAGTAATCGGCCACCAGCGGCACTTCGCGACCCAGGGCCTTGCTCAGGTATTCGGCGACTGGCTTGAGGCTGTTCTCGGCGGAGAACTCGCCTTCGGTCGGACGGCCCAGGTGCGAACACACCATCACCGCCGCGCCTTTTTCCAGGGCCAGCTTGATGGTCGGCAGCGAAGCCAGGATACGCGCATCGCTGGTGACAACACCGTCCTTAACTGGGACGTTGAGGTCTTCGCGGATCAATACGCGCTTACCTTGCAGATCGAGGTCGGACATCTTCAACACGGTCATGGGTCGCACTTCCTGAGTAGCTGTTCTTAGAGAGCAGGTTTTTTTGAAATCGCTGTTTGCAGATAGTGTTCTGCAACGTCCAGCATTCGGTTGGCAAAACCCCATTCGTTGTCGAACCAGGCCAGGATGTTCACCAGCTTCGGGCCGGAAACACGGGTCTGACTGGCATCGACGATGGCCGAATGTGGGTCATGGTTGAAATCACAGCTGGCATGCGGCAACTCGGTGTAGGCCAGCAGACCTTTGAGCGGGCCATTGGTGGCGGCCTCGCGCAGGATCCGGTTGACCTCGTTCGCGTCGGTCGCGGTGGCGGTCTGCATCGTGATGTCGAGGCAGGACACGTTGACCGTCGGCACGCGTACGGCTTTGGCCTGAATTCGCCCGGCAAGTTCCGGCAGCAGGCGCTCGATGCCACGCGCCAGACCAGTGGACACCGGGATCACCGACTGGAACGCCGAACGGGTGCGGCGCAGGTCTTCGTGGTGATAGGCGTCGATCACCGGCTGATCGTTCATTGCCGAGTGAATCGTGGTGATCGACACGTAATCCAGGCCAATCGCCTTGTCCAGCAGACGCAACAGCGGCACGCCGCAGTTGGTGGTGCAGGAGGCGTTGGACACCAGCAGTTCGGCGCCGGTCAGGCAATCCTGATTGACGCCGTAGACGATGGTGGCGTCGACATCCGCCTCGCTGGCCATCGGCTGCGAGAACAGCACGCGTGGCGCGCCGGCGTCGAGGAAACGCTGGCCGTCTTCACGGGTGTGATAGGCGCCAGAGCACTCCAGCACCAGATCGACGCCAAGAGCGGCCCAATCGATGCCTTCGGGGGTGGCACTGCGCAAGACCTTCACGCAGTCGCCATTAATATGCAGACAATCGCCTTCTACTCGCACTTCGCCGGGAAAGCGGCCGTGGGTGGAGTCGAAGCGTGTCAGGTACTCGATGCTGGCCATGTCCGCCAGATCGTTGATCGCGACAATTTCAAACCCTGCCTTCGCCCCTCGCTCAAACAATGCACGCAAGACGCAACGACCAATCCGGCCGTAGCCGTTGAGTGCAACTTTGTAGGGACGCGGTTGAGGCATGGGGTTCTCGATTACCGTGGTGAATCGGGTAGTGCGATGTTGCCTGAACCAACGCTTTCGCGAGCAGGCTCGCTCCCACAGGGAAATGCATTCCAATGTGGGAGCGAGCCTGCTCGCGAAGGCGTCAGTTCAGACGACATCTTTTCCAGATCAGTCTTCCAGCAGTTCTTCAGCCTGACCCAGGATGTTTTCCAGGGTGAAGCCGAACTCTTCGAACAGTGCCGAAGCCGGAGCCGATTCGCCGTAGGTGGTCATGCCGATAACGCGGCCTTCCAGACCCACATACTTGAACCAGAAGTCGGCGTGAGCCGCTTCGATCGCGATACGGGCGCTGACCTGCAGCGGCAGAACCGATTGCTTGTAGCCAGCGTCCTGAGCGTCGAACACGCTGGTGCAAGGCATGGAAACCACGCGCACCTTGCGGCCCTGCTCGGTCAGCTTGTCGTAGGCCTGAACGGCCAGACCGACTTCCGAACCGGTGGAGATCAGGATCAGCTCAGGCTCGCCTGCGCAGTCCTTCAACACGTAGCCACCGCGGCTGATGTCGGCGATCTGGCCGGCATCGCGTTCCTGGTGCTGCAGGTTCTGACGCGAGAAGATCAGCGCCGATGGGCCGTCCTTACGCTCCAGCGCGTTTTTCCAGGCCACCGCCGATTCCACGGCGTCGGCTGGACGCCAGGTGTCGAGGTTCGGCGTGGTGCGCAGGCTGGTCAGTTGCTCGATCGGCTGGTGCGTCGGGCCGTCTTCGCCCAGACCGATGGAGTCGTGGGTGTAGACATGGATCACACGCTTCTTCATCAGCGCCGACATGCGCACTGCGTTGCGCGCGTATTCCATGAACATCAGGAAGGTCGCGCCGTAAGGCACCAGGCCGCCGTGCAGGGACACGCCGTTCATGATTGCGGTCATGCCGAATTCGCGCACGCCGTAGTACATGTAGTTGCCGCTGGCGTCTTCAGCGTTGACGCCTTTGCAACCTTTCCACAGGGTCAGGTTGGAACCGGCCAGGTCAGCCGAACCGCCGAGCAGTTCCGGCAGCAGCGGGCCGAACGCGTTCAGGGTGTTCTGGCTGGCTTTACGGCTGGCGATGGTTTCGCCCTTGGCAGCCACTTCAGCAATGTAGGCCGAGGCTTTTTCAGCGAAGTCAGCCGGCAGTTCGCCGCTCAGACGACGGATCAGCTCGTTGGCTTCGGTCGGGAACGCCGCGGAGTAGGCAGCGAAACGCTGATCCCACTCGGCTTCGGCGGCGCGACCTTTTTCCTTGGCATCCCACTCGGCATAGATGTCGGCCGGGATTTCGAACGGGCCGTAGTTCCAGTTCAGCGCCTTGCGGGTCAGGGCGATTTCGGCGTCACCCAGTGGCGCGCCGTGGCAATCTTCCTTGCCCTGCTTGTTCGGCGAACCGAAACCGATGGTGGTCTTGCAGCAGATCAGGGTCGGCAGCGGGCTCTTGCGCGCAGTTTCGATGGCGGTCTTGATCTCTTCCGGATCGTGACCGTCGACGTTGCGGATCACCTGCCAGTTGTAGGCTTCGAAACGCTTCGGGGTGTCGTCGGTGAACCAGCCCTCGACTTCGCCGTCGATGGAGATGCCGTTGTCATCGTAGAAGGCGATCAGCTTGCCCAGGCCCAGGGTACCGGCCAGGGAAGCGACTTCGTGGGAAATGCCTTCCATCATGCAGCCATCACCGAGGAACACGTAGGTGTGGTGATCCACGATGTCGTGGCCAGGACGGTTGAACTGCGCGGCCAGCACTTTTTCTGCCAGGGCAAAACCCACAGCGTTGGCCAGACCCTGACCCAGCGGGCCGGTGGTGGTCTCGACGCCCGGGGTGTAGCCGAATTCCGGGTGACCCGGGGTGCGGCTGTGCAGCTGACGGAACTGCTTGAGGTCGTCGATCGACAGGTCGTAACCGGTCAGGTGCAGCAGCGAGTAGATCAACATCGAGCCGTGGCCGTTGGACAGCACGAAGCGGTCACGGTCGGCGAACGACGGGTTGCTCGGGTTGTGCTTGAGGTAGTCGCGCCAAAGTACTTCGGCGATATCTGCCATACCCATGGGGGCACCGGGATGGCCGCTGTTGGCTTTTTGCACGGCATCCATGCTGAGGGCACGAATGGCGTTGGCACGCTCACGACGGCTAGGCATCGCTGATCTCCTGGGTGTGAATAATTGAAACGGAAAAAAGGAGGGCATTTTCCCTCACCGGAGCGCCTCGGGGCAATGACAGATAGTCATACGGAGGCGTTTTTCCCATGGTTAACAGTGGATTCGCCTGGTGAAACCTTTCCGCTGTTCGTTTGTAGAGTTAACCAGCCAGTGAGAAGTGCCATCTATCGTGCAATATCAAAACTTTTTGATATTGCCCTTGCGGCGATTTCCCGCCGTCACTAGACTGCTGGCCCTATGAACTTACGCGTGCCTTCCATTCGCCATGACGACTGCGACGAGCTGGCGGCCCTGTGCAAGGCCGGCGGCGACCCGCTGCGCCTGAATGTATTGCGCGCGCTGGCCAACGATTCGTTCGGTGTACTGGAGCTGGCGCAGATTTTCGGTATCGGTCAGTCCGGCATGAGCCACCACCTGAAGGTGCTGGCCCAGGCCGATCTGGTGGCAACGCGCCGCGAAGGCAACGCGATTTTCTATCGTCGCGCCCTGCCTCACACCGAATTGCTGGGCGGTAAACTGCACGCAGCGTTGTTAGAAGAAGTCGACAATCTGGCGCTGCCAGAGGACGTGCAAGCGCGTATCGCCCAGGTTCACGGGCAACGTGAAGCGGCCAGCCAGGAATTTTTCGCTCGGGTCGCAGAGAAATTTCGCGCCCAGCAAGACTTGATCGCAGGCCTGCCGCAGTACCGCGACAGCGTGCTGGCCCTGCTCGACAAACTGAACTTCAATGGTGCTGCCACGGCCATTGAAGTCGGCCCCGGCGATGGTGCTTTTCTGCCGGAACTGGCCCGTCGCTTCGGCACCGTAACCGCGCTGGACAACAGCCCGGCGATGCTCGAACTGGCGCGTCAGGTATGTGAACGTGAACGGCTGGCTAACGTCAGCCTGCAATTGGCCGATGCATTGAATGGCTCCAGCCTTCAGGCCGATTGCGTGGTACTGAACATGGTGTTGCACCATTTCGCCGCGCCGGCCGAAGCGCTCAAGCACATGGCCGGCCTGCTGCAACCGGGCGGTAGCCTGCTCGTGACAGAGTTATGTAGCCACAACCAGAGTTGGGCCAGGGAGGCCTGCGGTGATCTGTGGTTGGGGTTTGAACAGGACGATTTGGCCCGTTGGGCCACCGCTGCGGGACTCGTTCCCGGGGACAGCCTCTATGTAGGCTTACGTAATGGTTTCCAGATCCAGGTTCGCCACTTTCAGCGGCCGGCTGGCGACACTCACCATCGGTAAATTCAGGAAAACATCGAGATGAGCGAATACTCCCTCTTCACCTCCGAGTCCGTGTCCGAAGGGCATCCGGACAAAATCGCCGACCAGATTTCCGATGCGGTGCTGGACGCCATTATCGCCCAGGACAAACACGCACGCGTTGCCGTGGAAACCCTGGTCAAGACCGGCGTAGCCATCGTCGCCGGTGAAGTGACCACCAGCGCCTGGGTCGACCTGGAGCAGATCGTTCGTGACGTGATCTGCGACATCGGCTACACCAGCTCCGAAGTCGGCTTCGACGGCGCGACCTGCGGCGTGATGAACATCATCGGCAAGCAGTCCCCAGACATCAACCAGGGTGTTGACCGTGCCAAGCCTGAAGATCAGGGCGCCGGCGACCAGGGCCTGATGTTCGGCTACGCCAGCAACGAAACCGACGTTTTGATGCCGGCTCCGATCACCTTCTCGCACCAGTTGGTGCAGCGTCAGGCCGAAGCCCGCAAATCGGGTCTGCTGCCGTGGCTGCGTCCAGACGCCAAGTCGCAAGTGACCTGCCGTTACGAAGGCGGCAAGGTTGTCGGTATCGACGCCGTCGTACTGTCGACCCAGCACAACCCTGAAGTGTCGTACAAAGACCTGCGCGAAGGCGTGATGGAGCTGATCGTCAAGCACGTACTGCCTGCCGAACTGCTGAGCAAGGACACCCAGTTCCACATCAACCCCACTGGCCAGTTCATCATTGGCGGCCCGGTAGGTGACTGCGGTCTGACCGGTCGCAAGATCATCGTCGACAGCTACGGCGGCATGGCCCGTCACGGCGGTGGCGCGTTCTCCGGTAAAGATCCATCGAAGGTTGACCGTTCGGCTGCCTACGCTGGCCGTTACGTTGCCAAGAACATCGTGGCTGCCGGCCTGGCCGAGCGTTGCGAGATCCAGGTGTCCTACGCCATCGGTGTCGCTCAACCGACTTCGATCTCGCTGAACACCTTCGGTACCGGCAAGATCAGCGATGACAAGATCATCAAACTGGTGCGTGAAGTGTTCGACCTGCGTCCATACGCGATCACCACCATGCTCGATCTGCTGCACCCGATGTACAAGGAAACTGCAGCCTACGGCCACTTCGGTCGTGCTCCGCAGACCAAGACTGTTGGCGAAGACACCTTCACCACCTTCACCTGGGAAAAAACCGACCGCGCCGACGCTCTGCGTTCTGCCGCTGGTCTGTAAGCCCTCCCCGGCTGCACAAAAAGCCCCGCACGGTTCGCGCCGTGCGGGGCTTTTTCATGCCTGAAATACCATTCCAATATCAATCAAGAACCCTGTGGGAGCGGGCTTGCCCGCGAAGAGGCCAGTCCCGGCAACACGAGTTTGAGCATGGAAACACCATGCAAAACACCCACCCGGTGCTTCTCTGAATCCTCACCTAGCCTTCAAGCATTGCCCCTGAGCAAGGACGCTCAAAATGCTTGTCACGCTGCGCCTGCTTTCAACGCTTCTACTGAGCTTCACCCATCTGATCGCTTACGCAGCCTGCCCGGACTGGTCAGCCAGCAAGGCGCAAACAGAAGTCTCGGCCCTGCAAAAGCAAATCGATCAATGGGACGACGCCTACCACCGCGAAGGCCGCTCGCTGATTGCCGACGAGCTCTACGATCAATCGCGCTTGCGACTCATCGAATGGCGCCAGTGCTTCGCGCGGCACTCGGCGCCCGCCCCCTTGCGCACAGCATCAGGCTCCGTCGCGCACCCGGTCGCCCACACTGGCCTGGACAAGATTCACGAGGCATCGGCCATTGAAACCTGGCTGCGGGATCGAAAGGATGTCTGGGTACAACCCAAAGTGGATGGCGTTGCCGTGACGCTGATCTATAGCGGTGGCGTCTTGCGGCAGGCGATCAGTCGCGGCGACGGGGTCAACGGTCATGACTGGACTCCTTCCGCGCAGAAGATCAGCGCCATTCCCCAACGCTTGACACGACCGGTGGATCTGCTGGTCCAGGGCGAACTCTATTGGCGCCTGGACAAGCATGTTCAGGCCAGTTCCGGCAGCGTCAACGCCCGTGCGACCGTTGCCGGCCTGATGGCGCGCAAAACCTTGAGTGCCGAACAAGCGGCCGGGGTCGGCCTGTTCGTCTGGGACTGGCCGCAAGGGCCGATTGAACTGCCGGATCGAATTTCCATGCTGGCGACATTGGGCTTCGCCACGACCGCACCTTACAGCCAGCCGATCAGCCATTTCGCCGAGGCTCAGACATGGCGCGAACACTGGTATCGCTCACCCCTGCCGTTCGCCACGGACGGGATCGTTCTGCGCCAAAGCCAGAGGCCTCCCGCCGAACGCTGGCAGGCGCGCTCGCCCTATTGGGCCATCGCCTGGAAATACCCGTTCGCCCTGGCCTTGGCGCAGGTGCGCAAAGTCCATTTCAAAGTTGGTCGCACCGGGCGTATCACCCCCGTTCTGGAACTGAAGCCCGTTGCCCTCGATGACCGTCAGATCAAACGTGTCAGCGTCAGCTCGCTGAAGCGCTGGCAGGAGCTGGACATTCGTCCTGGCGATCAGGTTGCCATCAGCCTGGCCGGACTGACCATTCCGCGACTCGACAGTGTGGTGCTGCGCAGTGTCGAACGCGTCGATCTGGAGATCCCCGACGCCCGCGACTTTCATGCCCTGAGCTGCTGGCAACCGACGCCGGAATGCAAAAGCCAGTTTCTCGCTCGACTGACCTGGCTCAGTGGTAAACAAGGACTGGCGCTGCAGAATGTCGGGCGCGGCACCTGGGAGAAACTTCTGGAAACAGGCCGCGTGAACAACCTGCTGGATTGGTTGACCCTTGATGAGCCAGAGCTTGCTAACATTGCCGGCTTCGGCGAGCGCAGCAGCGCACGCCTGATCAACAGCTTTCACAGCGCCCGGCAACGGCCGTTCGCCCAGTGGCTCAAAGCGTTGGGCATGCCGCCGACAGGTCAGGCCCGACTGGCCGACTCGTGGCAGGCGCTGGCGCAACGCGACACCGAACAATGGCAGGCACAAGCCGGAATCGGCCCGGGCCGCGCGGCGCAATTGAGCGCATTCTTCCGCGACCCGCAGGTGCTGGCCCTGAGTGAAACATTACGCGCCGCCGGAATCGACGGTTTCTGATCACGCAATCCCCCGGCAGCCGGGAACCCAAGGGCCGTCAGACGCTCAAACAGCGCAGTGCCCCCGACCCGATTGCCTTTGCACATGGAGCTTTTATGAAATTTCTTGCACCGCTCGCCTTGCTGACTCTCTGTGGCGTCCTGGCCGCGCCTGTGATGGCCGACGAAGATGCACCGGGCCTGACCGGTTGCGCCGCCAAGAAGCAGGGCATCATCAATCAGCTCGAACAGGCCAAGTCCCGGGGCAACACCGATCAGCAGGCCGGCCTGCAAACCGCCCTGGATGAAGTGACGAAGAATTGCACTGACGCCGGCCTGAAGAAAGAACGCGAGAACAAGGTGCTGGAAGCCAAGCACGAAGTGACCAAGCGCCAGGCCGATCTCGACAAGGCGATGAAGAAAGGCGATCCGGAGAAGATCGACAAGCGCAAGAACAAGCTCGCCGAGTCGCGCAAAGAACTGCAGGACGCGCTGGACCAGATCGACAAGTAACCCTTATTGAAGGCGATGTCCTGTGGCGAGGGAGCTTGCTCCCGCTCGGCGGCGCAGCCGTCGCAAACCCATTCAATCGAGTTGAGTCTGTTACAGCGCGGTTGAATGGGGTTGGGGCCGCTTCGCGGCCCAGCGGGAGCAAGATCTCTCGCCACAGTTTTCCAGCAGTCTCAGACAATCAATGATCCCGAAACTCTTTATGGCAAGCGCTGCAGGCATCTTCAACCTTCTGCACCGCCGGCCCGAGGTTACTGGCCTTGTACGGCTGAACCTTGCTGGCGGTCACCAGCTCACCGGTGGCGGCCTCGAGGTTGCGGGCCAGTTCCTGAAAGCGTGCCTGACGCGACCAGACATCGTCCTTGGCGCTGGTGTGATCTTCTTCACGCACCTGCGGGAAATGCTTCCACGGCTCATGGGACAGCGCGTCGAGCTTCACTGCACCCTCGGTGAATTTCGGCCCGTCGAACGGAATGCGTCCGCGCAACATGCCGCCCAGGTCTTCGCCGGTCTTGAGCATCTGCTTGAAGATCGCTTTGCGTTGCCCCAGCGGAGAATTCGGATCGACACCGCCACAGGCGGACAAGGTCAGACAGGCCAGCAATACAACAGAAATTCTTTTAAGAGTCATGGTGGCTTCAAGTCACGGAATTCGGCGGCCAGTATCCTCGCGTCGCCGACAAACACCAATAGCCCTATTAAAAATACGGGTTGCCCGAGCGCATGGAGCACTTGGGCAACCGGCACAGGAATCACTCCATGAACAGCCGTTTCAAGGCCTGGCGTCACCCACTGATCGCAACCCTGCCGCTGCTGGCAATCCTTGCCGGCTGTACGGGCGGCGACAATGCCAAACCGAAAACCCACGCCTTGGCCACTTATTCCAGCACCACCTGGGAAGCCCTGCCGGCGGTGTCCGACAGCGATCTGGTGGCCGGTTTCGGCTCGTGGCGCAGCGCCTGCACCCGACTCAAGGCCGATCCGGTCTGGGGCGGCACCTGCGCCGCAGCGGCCAACGTGCCGCCGAGCGCCAACGAGATCCGCGCGTTCCTCAAGCAGAACCTCGATGTATTCGGCCTGCGCGCCGAGCATGACAACCCCAACGGTCTGATCACCGGTTACTACGAACCGGTCTACCCCGGCAGCCTGACGCCCACCGACGTAGCCAACGTGCCGGTGTATGGCGTGCCGGAAGACATGATCATCGTCTCGCTGGACAGTATTTATCCGGAACTCAAGGGCAAGCGCTTGCGCGGCCGCCTTGAAGGTCGGGTGCTCAAGCCTTACGACGACGCGGCGACCATTGAATCCAAAGGCGTAAAAGCGCCGGTGGTGGCGTACCTCACCGACCCGATGAACCTGCAGTTTTTGCAGATCCAGGGCTCGGGGCGGATTCAGACGCCGGATGGCAAGCAACTGCGCATCGCCTACGCCGACCAGAACGGCCACCCGTACCGACCGATCGGCCGCTGGCTGGTGGAACAGGGCGAGTTGAAGAAAGAAGACGTGACCATGAGCGCGATCAGCAACTGGGCCAAGGCCAACCCGTCGCGCATCCCGGAACTGCTGGGCAGCAACCCGAGCTACGTGTTCTTCACCCGTAACCCGGACAGCAACGAAGGTCCGCGCGGTTCGCTCAATGTGCCGCTGACCGCCGGCTACAGCGCAGCGGTGGATCGCAAGGTGATTCCGTTGGGCAGCCTGCTGTGGCTGTCGACCACCCGCCCGGATGGCACGGCGCTGGTGCGCCCGGTCGCGGCGCAGGACACAGGCGGCGCGATTGCCGGCGAGGTGCGCGCGGACCTGTTTTGGGGCACGGGCGACGCCGCCGGGCAGTTAGCCGGGGACATGAAGCAGCAGGGGCAGATCTGGATGCTCTGGCCTAAAGGTGCGGCGTTGCCGCAAGTGCCCCAGGTCGCCGATACGGTGAAGGACAAACCTTAAGCACTTCGGCGCCTGAGCTATTGCCTTCGCGGGCAAGCCCGCTCCCACAGGTATCAATGGCGAGCACAAATCCTGTGTACACCCAAGAACCCTGTGGGAGCGGGCTTGCTCGCGAAGAGGCCAGCAGCAACACCCGAGATTCAGACCGACACAAAGAAGAACGCAGCAATCAGCCCCATCCCGACAAACCACACCAGCGACCGCAGAATCGCCCAGTCCGCCAGGTAGCAGATGATGTACAGCAGGCGGCTGGTAATGAACATCACCGCCAGCACATTCACCGTCACCAACTGCGCCGTGCCCACCAGGTGCGCAACGATCACCGCTGCCGCAAACGCCGGCATCACCTCGAAACTGTTCAACTGCGCCGCATGCGCCCGTCGGGCCACGCCGTTCAGGCTTTCGAGAAAGTCCCGGGGATCATGGTTGTCCTGAAGCCTGAAACCGCCGCTGGCCTTGGCCACGATCGTGCACACATACGGCAGGAAAATCGCGATCAATACGCACCACAGAGCCACCGTCATAAAGCCGTCCTTCTTCGAATGATAGAGAATTGCGGGCCGTCAGAACTTCATCACCAGCATGCCGATCAGCACCAGCCCACAGGCTAAGAGCCGCGGTCTGCCGAAAGGTTCTTTCAGGTAACGCATGCCGAACAGCACCACCAGAATCACGCTGATCTCGCGCAACGCCGCCGCTTCGGCAATCGAGCCCAACTGCATCGCCCACAGCACCAGAGCGTAGCTGAACAACACGCAGAACCCGACCGCCAGCCCCAACTTCCACTGCTCGCGCCAGAACACCAGAAATGCCGGGCGTTTCGCCACCCATGCCAGCAACGGAAACGGCCAGGCGCTGAGCAACGTGACCCAGACCAGGTAATCCAGCGGATGCGACCAGCGCCGCAAGGCCTGGCCATCGATGTAGGTGTAGCAGCCGATGCACAGCCCGATCAGCGCTACCACCGGCAGCATTGACCACGGCAAATGCTTCCCGCCGCCGCCCTGCCAGAGCAGGCAGGCCATGCCCAGCGGAATCAGCATGATCCCGAAGATCTGCTGCGCGGTAAGCACTTCGCCGGCGAAGATCAGGGTCAACGCCAGCACCACCAGCGGCGACAAGCCGCGCATCAGCGGATAGACCAACCCGAGGTCGCCGACCCGATAAGCTTGAATCAGCAAATAGCGATACAGCAACTCGAACGCCGCCGAAGCCAGAATCCACGGCCAGATGTCCGCCGGCGGCAGGCTGATGAATGGAAATGCGAGGGCGACAAACAGCAGCGCCACCGTGTCCATGCACGCCACTACCAGCAGCCGTTCGGCGCTGAACTTGATCAGGGTATTCCACGTCGCATGCAACAGCGCCGCCATCAACACCAGAACTGTCGCCAGCACGTTCCACTCCTTGATTTTTATTGTTGACCCTACACCAATGTGCGCGGCCGACCAACCGAGGGGACATAGTTGTGTCCCCACCCCGAATCAGCCCATCCAACCTTTGCACCGAAGAATCGGGGCGCTGTCTTTCCACCCCCATCCAAAGGAGCCCGGATGCTTGAACTCGTAGCCGCATTCATCTGCCTCACCACCCTTCTCACCTTCGTCAACTACCGCTTCATCGGCCTGCCGCCGACCATCGGCGTGATGGTCACCGCGCTGATGTTCTCCCTGTTGCTGCAAGGCCTGAGCCTGCTCGGCTATCCCGGCCTCGAAGAACGCGTACAGCAACTGATCGGCCAGATCGACTTCGGCGATCTGCTGATGAACTGGATGCTGTCGTTTCTGCTGTTCGCCGGCGCCCTGCACGTCAACCTGAACGACCTGCGCAGCTATCGCTGGCCGATCGGCCTGCTGGCCACGCTCGGCGTGCTGATTGCGACCGTCGTGATCGGTAGCCTCGCCTATTACATTTTTGCCCTGTTCGGCTGGCACGTGAGCTTCCTCTACTGCCTGTTGTTCGGCGCGCTGATTTCGCCGACCGATCCGATTGCGGTGCTCGGCGTACTGCGCACCGCCAACGCTTCGAAGCCGCTGAAAACCACCATCGTCGGCGAGTCGCTGTTCAACGACGGCACAGCGGTGGTGGTGTTCACCGTGCTGCTGGGTATCGCCCAATTGGGTGAAACGCCGACGATCAGCGCCACCGCCATGCTGTTCGTTCACGAAGCCATTGGCGGCGTGCTGTTCGGCGGGCTGATCGGTTATGGGGTGTACCGGATGATCAAGAGCGTCCAGCAGCATCAGATCACCGTGATGCTGACCCTCGCGCTGGTGATCGGCGGTTCGGCGATGGCCACCGAGCTGCACGTCTCGGCGCCGATTGCGATGGTGGTCGCCGGTCTGATCATCGGTAACCTGGGGCGCAACCTGGCGATGAACGACATGACCCGCAAGTACCTCGACGGCTTCTGGGAGCTGCTCGATGACATGCTCAACGCCCTGCTGTTCGCGCTGATCGGCATGGAGCTGTTGCTACTGCCGTTCAACTGGGCGCACGTGGCGGCGGCCAGTCTGCTGGCGTTGGCGATTCTGCTGTCGCGCCTGCTTACCGTGGCCCCGGCCATCGTTCTGCTGCGCCGTTGGCGCACGGTGCCGCGCGGCACCATCCGTATCCTGACTTGGGGCGGTTTGCGCGGTGGTGTCTCGGTGGCACTGGCGCTGGCCCTGCCGCTGGGCCCGGAGCGCGATCTGCTGCTGAGCATCACCTACATCGTGGTGCTGTCGTCGATCCTGTTGCAGGGTCTGACCATCGGCAAACTGGTCAAGCACGCCACCCGTGACGAGCCGGCCACAGCGGCCGAGCCCGCGCACCACTGATCATTTTCTGATCTGCTGCGGGTCAGGCTTTTCGGCCTGATCCGCAGACCCTTTGCCTGTTTCTTTCGGCGCGCCGCTCTCGCTGCGGATCTGCGCATGGCTGATCAGGGCGAAGATGAAACTGCCGCCGATGATGTTCCCCGCCAGCGTCGGCCCGGCAAACACCATCCAGAAATCACTCCACGGCAGCTCGCCGGCAAACACCAGATACGACACTTCCGCCGAACCGACCACGATGTGGGTGAAGTCGCCCAGCGCCATCAGGTAGGTGATGAGGATGATGATCCACATCTTCGCGCTCTCCATGGACGGGATCATCCAGACCATGGTGGCGATCATCCAGCCGGAAACGATGCCTTTGGCGAACATTTGGCTGGCGTGGTTTTCCATGACCTTGCGGCCGATTTCAAGGAAGGCGTGATCGGTCTTGGCGTCGAAGATCGGCAGCTCGAGCATCACGTACGCCACCAGAATCGTCCCGCACAAATTGCCGAACAGGACCACGCCCCACAGGCGGATCAGCCGGCCGAAATTGGCCAGGGTCGGTTTGCTCATCACCGGGAGGACGGCGGTCAGGGTGTTTTCGGTGAACAGTTGCTGGCGGGCGAGGATCACCGCGAGGAACCCCGCGCAGTAGCCGAAACTGGCGATCACCTTGAATTCCTCACCCTCGGGCAGGCGCGAATTGAGCAGGCCCATGCCCATCAGCGACAGGCCCATGGTCAGCCCGGCGGCGAGCGCCGACCACCACAGCGCGGCGATGCTGCGCTCCAGTTCCTGATCGCCTTGAGTGCGGATGATTTCATGCAGAACCGCCGCGCGGGGCGGCTGGTTTTTCTCGACTTCGTGTTGTTCATCGGTCGAGAGGTTGGGAGTCTTGCCGTCTGTAGGCGTGGTCATGGCGTGGGAACCGGGTGGGGGGCTTTTAGCTACGACCCCTGCGGTTCATGGCTGTTCACTCCCCCAACCGAAACTATTATCTGTGGCGAGGGAGCTTGCTCCCGCTCGGCTGCGCAGCAGTCGTCTTGTGTTTCAGACAAACAACACTTACCGGTTTTGGGACTGCTTTGCAGCCGAGCGGGAGCAAGCTCCCTCGCCACAATTCACCGATTACTTGCTCACCAGTTCATCTTCCTTGAACTGGTCTTTGACGTACTTGATCTCGGTCCGTCCGTGCGGGGCTGGCAAACCATCTTCGCCGAGGTTGACGAACACCATCTTCTCCACCGTGAGGATGCTCTTGCGGGTGATCTTGTTACGCACTTCGCAGGTCAGGGTGATCGAGGTGCGGCCGAACTCGGTGGCGGTGATGCCCAGCTCGATGATGTCGCCCTGGCGCGAGGCGCTGACGAAGTTGATCTCGGAAATGTACTTGGTCACCACGCGCTGATTGCCCAACTGGACGATGGCGTAGATCGCCGCTTCTTCGTCGATCCAGCGCAGCAGGCTGCCGCCGAACAGGGTGCCATTGGGGTTGAGGTCTTCGGGTTTTACCCATTTGCGGGTGTGGAAATTCATGTTCACTCCTGAGCGTTTGCCGAAAGATGGCGCCATCTTGGCAGACCGGACGGTCATGCTCCATGAGCCTTCTACTATGGTCGCTATTAGCGATCTTCATTTGGCCGACAGAAACCCTTTGGAAGATCAGTCTAGACGGCTATAATCGCCCCCGTTTCAAAACGGTAACGTTCACCTGGTACCGTTTTCCCGCCACCTGTCCGAGGGGCGCTGCAGCAGGATCAACCTGTCAGGCTCGGATGGGGCGTTGACTGGCCAAGGCCGGACACTAAACGCACAACGGCGCCCATTCGCATACATTACGAATGGAGGCTCTTCATGAGCGCTGTTATCACGCCTGCAGATTTTAACGATTACAAAGTTGCCGATATGTCCCTGGCCGCCTGGGGCCGTCGCGAAACCATCATCGCCGAATCGGAAATGCCGGCCCTGATGGGTCTGCGCCGCAAGTACGCCTCCGAGCAGCCGCTCAAGGGCGCGAAAATCCTCGGCTGCATCCACATGACCATTCAGACTGCCGTGCTGATCGAAACCCTGGTTGCCCTGGGTGCCGAAGTACGCTGGTCGTCCTGCAACATTTTCTCGACTCAGGATCAGGCCGCTGCGTCCATCGCTGCCGCCGGCATCCCGGTTTTCGCCTGGAAAGGCGA
The DNA here is from genome assembly GCF_025466205.1 of Pseudomonas sp. 13B_3.2_Bac1. Classification (NCBI taxonomy): domain Bacteria; kingdom Pseudomonadati; phylum Pseudomonadota; class Gammaproteobacteria; order Pseudomonadales; family Pseudomonadaceae; genus Pseudomonas; species Pseudomonas sp. 13B_3.2_Bac1. The sequence goes on along the minus strand of NZ_JANLOG010000085.1, from coordinate 11,156 downwards.
GACTGAAGAAGAGTACGAGTGGTGCCTGGAGCAGACCATCCTCAAGGATGGCCAGCCATGGGACGCCAACATGATCCTCGACGACGGCGGCGACCTGACTCAGCTGCTGCACGACAAGTACCCACAGGTGCTGGACCGCGTTCACGGCGTGACCGAAGAAACCACCACCGGCGTTCACCGCCTGCTGGACATGCTGGCCAAGGGCGAGCTGAAGATCCCGGCGATCAACGTCAACGACTCGGTGACCAAGTCCAAGAACGACAACAAGTATGGCTGCCGTCACAGCCTGAACGATGCGATCAAGCGCGGTACCGACCACCTGCTGTCCGGCAAGCAAGCGCTGGTCATCGGTTACGGTGACGTGGGCAAGGGCTCTGCTCAGTCGCTGCGTCAGGAAGGCATGATCGTCAAGGTTTCCGAAGTTGACCCGATCTGCGCCATGCAGGCCTGCATGGACGGTTTCGAGCTGGTTTCGCCGTTCATCGACGGTATCAACGACGGCACCGCAGCAAGCATCGACAAAGCGCTGCTGGGCAAGATCGACCTGATCGTGACCACCACCGGTAACGTCAATGTTTGCGACGCGAACATGCTCAAAGCCCTGAAGAAGCGCGCTGTTGTCTGCAACATCGGTCACTTCGACAACGAAATCGACACCGCTTTCATGCGCAAGAACTGGGCATGGGAAGAAGTGAAGCCACAGGTCCACAAGATCCACCGTACCGGCCCGGGCGCTTTCGACGCACAGAACGACGACTACCTGATCCTGCTGGCCGAAGGCCGTCTGGTGAACCTGGGCAACGCCACCGGTCACCCGAGCCGCATCATGGACGGTTCGTTCGCCAACCAGGTACTGGCGCAGATCTTCCTGTTCGGCCAGAAGTACGCCGACCTGTCGCCAGCCGAGAAAGCCAAGCGTCTGACCGTTGAAGTACTGCCGAAGAAACTCGACGAAGAAGTGGCCCTGGAAATGGTTCGCGGCTTCGGCGGCGTGGTGACTCAACTGACCAAGCAACAGGCTGACTACATCGGCGTCACCGTCGAAGGCCCGTTCAAGCCGCACGCTTACCGCTACTGATTGACGCGGCGGCCTGCTCTCCCTGTGGGAGCGGGCTTGCTCGCGAAAGCGGTCTGTCATTCAGCATTGATGTTGCCTGACCCGCCGCTTTCGCGAGCAAGCCCGCTCCCACATGGGCGGTGCAAGCCTCACAGGCTTCGTGTTTCCAAGGGTATTTCCCATGTCCCAAGACCGTCGCTACAGCTTCGAGTTCTTCCCGACCAAGACCGATGCTGGGCATGAAAAGCTGCTCAACGTTGCCCGTCAGTTGGCAACGTACAATCCCGATTTCTTCTCCTGCACCTATGGCGCTGGTGGTTCGACCCGTGATCGCACCCTCAACACCGTTCTGCAGCTGGAAAGCGAAGTCAAAGTACCGGCCGCACCGCACCTGTCGTGCGTCGGCGACAGCAAGGACGACCTGCGCGGCCTGCTGAACGAATACAAGGCTGCCGGTATCAAGCGCATCGTTGCCCTGCGCGGCGACCTGCCGTCCGGCATGGGCATGACCAGCGGCGAGCTGCGTCACGCCAATGAATTGGTTGAATTCATTCGTGAAGAAACCGGCGATCATTTCCACATCGAAGTTGCCGCTTACCCGGAGATGCATCCGCAAGCGCGCAACTACGAAGACGATCTCGCCAACTTCGTGCGCAAGGCCCGCGCCGGCGCCGACAGCGCGATCACCCAGTACTTCTTCAACGCCGACAGCTACTTCTACTTCGTAGACCGTTTGCAGGCACTGGGCGTGGATATTCCGGTGGTACCGGGGATCATGCCGATCACCAACTACAGCAAGCTGGCGCGCTTCTCCGATGCCTGCGGTGCGGAAATCCCGCGCTGGATCCGCAAGCAACTGGAAGCCTACGGCGATGACAGCCAAAGCATTCAGCGCTTCGGCGAGCAAGTTGTCAGCGAAATGTGCGAACGCCTGCTGCAGGGTGGTGCACCGGGGCTGCACTTCTATTCCATGAACCAGGCTGAACCTAGTCTGGCGATCTGGAATAACTTGAAGTTGCCGCGCTAAGCACTAAAAGAGAGATCAAAAGATCGCAGCCTTCGGCAGCTCCTACAGGGGTGTCGTTGCTGCGATCTTTTGCTTTTGAATCCCCGAATTAGAGCTTGTGCAGGCACTTTCTGGCTCTTTCGCGTTTCTCGTCGTAATCTCAAGTCATGCCTTTGATCGCGCAACTATTCACGGTACTGGTTTTTGCTTGCCTGAGCTTTGCCGCTCGGGGCGAGAAGTTGCGTATTGTCACCGAGCCGTGGGCTCCTTACGTGTATGAGGAGGACGGCAAGAACCTCGGGCTGGACTACGAAACCACCGCCATCGTGTTCAAGCGTTTGGGAATCGAAGTCGAATGGCAGTTCCTGCCGTGGAAACGCTGCCTGTCGATGCTCGAGACCGGCCAGGCTGACGGCGCGCTGGATATCTTTCACAGCGACGAGCGCGACGCCACCCTGCTCTATCCGAGTGAACCGTTGTCGGACGTCGAGTTCGTGATGTTCTACGCCAATGACCGGCCACACCCCTTCAGCAAGCTCGAAGAACTCAAAGGCCTGACCATCGGCACTTCGCCGGGCTATCTGTACAGCGCCGATTTCAGCCAGTCGCCACTGTTCACCCGCGAGCCGGCACCGACCCACGAGGCCAACTTCGGTAAACTGCTGCGCGGACGCATCGACTTGTTGATCACCGATCGCCGCGTCGGTCAGCATTTGCTCGATCAGCTGAATATTCGCGATCAGATCAGCGAAAACCCGACGATCATCAGCCGTCAGAGCCAATATCTGGCCGTTCGACGCAATGCCGGGATGGATCTGCTGGTGCAGCGCTTTGGCGCTGAACTCAAACGATTCAAGCGTGAACCTGCCTACGCCGAGCTCAGCGCACGCTACGGCGCTGCCCCTACAGGCACGGCGCTGCCGGGCAATGCATCGGCCAGCCATAAAACCGTTGAGCAGCAGGAAAGCAGCGCGCAGTGATTGCTCTGTTATACTCCGGCGTTCCCGCCAGGCTCACGCCCGGACGCCCGGAACCATAACAGGCCTCTCGACCCGCTACAGCGCAGCTTTCAGCCCGCGCGAGCGCTCCTGACGTGCCTTCGGAACCGCAGCAGGACCGGACGGGATTGCGTCCTCTTAAACGTGATTCGCGCCAGGCAAGACTCCCATTGGGCCAAGCCCTAACTAAAACAGGATTACTCATGTCCTTTGCTTCCCTCGGTCTCTCCGAGGCTTTAGTCCGTGCCATCGAAGATGCGGGCTATACCGAGCCTACTCCGGTGCAACAGCGGGCCATTCCCGCCGTGTTGCAAGGTCGCGACCTGATGGTTGCGGCACAGACAGGTACCGGTAAAACCGGCGGTTTCGCCCTTCCGATCCTGGAGCGGTTGTTCCCCAACGGTCACCCGGACAAATCCCAGCGTCATGGCCCGCGCCAACCGCGCGTTCTGGTCCTGACCCCGACCCGCGAACTCGCGGCCCAGGTACACGAGAGCTTCAAGATCTACGCCCGTGACCTGAAATTCGTCAGCGCCTGCATCTTCGGCGGCGTCGGCATGAACCCGCAAGTCCAGGCCATGTCCCGTGGGGTTGACGTCCTCGTCGCCTGCCCGGGTCGCCTGCTCGACCTCGCAGGCCAGGGCAGCGTCGATCTGTCCCACGTCGAAATCCTCGTCCTCGACGAAGCCGACCGCATGCTCGACATGGGCTTCGTCCACGACGTGAAGAAAGTCCTCGCGCGTCTGCCGGCCAAGCGTCAGAACCTGCTGTTCTCGGCGACATTCTCCAAAGACATCACCGATCTTGCCGGCAAGCTGCTGCACAACCCGGAACGTATCGAAGTGACGCCGCCGAATACCACGGTCGAGCGCATCGAACAACGCGTGTTCCGTCTGCCGGCCAGCCACAAGCGTGCCCTGCTGGCGCACCTGATCACCGCCGGCGCCTGGGAACAGGTACTGGTGTTCACCCGTACCAAGCACGGCGCCAACCGTCTGGCCGAGTACCTGGACAAACACGGCCTGCCGGCTGTGGCGATCCACGGCAACAAGAGCCAGAACGCCCGCACCAAAGCCCTGGCCGACTTCAAGGCCGGTGAAGTGCGCATCCTGGTAGCGACCGACATCGCTGCTCGCGGTCTGGACATCGACCAGTTGCCACACGTGGTCAACTTCGAACTGCCGAACGTCGATGAAGACTACGTGCACCGTATCGGCCGTACTGGCCGTGCCGGTCGTTCGGGCGAGGCGATCTCACTGGTGGCCCCGGACGAAGAAAAACTGCTGAAAAGCATCGAACGCATGACCAAGCAGAAAATCGCCGACGGCGACCTGATGGGCTTCGATGCCAGCACCATCGAGGCCGAGAAGCCTGAAGTGCGCGAGCGTCCGGACATGCGCAACCCGCGCAATTCCCGTGGCCCGCGTGGCGACGGTCCGAATGGCGGCGGTGGTGGCGGCGGTCGCAAGGACAAAGGCAAAGACAAGGGCAAGGAAAAACCCGCCGGCGAACGCGGCGAGCGCCCTGCCCGTCAGCAGAAGCCACGTGAAGGCACCCCGGCCCGCGAACAGCGTCCGAGCCAGCCACCACGCGCAGCGGCTGATCGTGCACCGGACGAGTTCCTCGACGACGATATCGATAACTTCGGTAACCGCGTGGATTACGTGCCGAAAGCCGCCCCTGCCGGTGGCCGTGGCCGTCGTCCGGGTGCGCCGGCACAAGGTGCAGGCGCTGGCGCCCCTCGTGGCGGGCAGCCGCAAGGTCGCCAGAACGGTCCGCGCAACAGCAACGGTTCGAGCACCGGCACCCCGCCGGCCAAACGCAACGGCCCGCGCAACGGCGCGCCGCGTGATGGCCAGGGCCGTCGTGACGAGTCCTCGTCGCGCAACCGCCGCCCGGCTCGCGACGATCAGCCACGTACCGAGCCAGCCGTGCAGAACCCGCGCAGCAACGGGCCGAAGATCATGCACAAGGAATCGAAAGCCGACCGCTTCCCGACGCCTGAGCAGCTCGATCAACTGCCGACCCGTCCGCGCGGCGAGAAACCAGCACTGCTGACCCGCAATCGCTGAGTTATCGCTGCCATGAAAAATGCCCCGGCTCGCAAGAGCCGGGGCATTTTTTTTGCTCCCACAAATCCCTGCATCACCACAATCCCCCTGTGGGAGCGAGCTTGCTCGCGAAAGCGTCGGATCAGTCGAGACCTCTGGTGAATGACACACCGCATTCGCGAGCAAGCTCGCTCCCACAGTGGATATGCGGTGGTCTCAAGTGATCTGGCGGGCAATAAAAAACGCCCCCGGCCTTGCGACCGGGGGCGTTTTTGTATGGCGGCGATAATTACTTCGCTTTCACACCTTCGAACGAGATGTACAGGTCGACCTTGTCGGACTGTGGACCCAGATCCATCATCTTGCCGAAATCAGAGCGCTTGATGCTGGTGGTGCCTTCAAAGCCGGCACGGTAGCCGCCCCATGGATCCTTGCCTTCGCCCAGGAACACAGCCTTGACCACGATTGGCTTGGTCACGCCGTGCAGGGTCAGGTCGCCGGTCACGTCAGCAGTGTCTTTGCCCTCGGCGTTCTTGCCGGTGGATTTGACGCTGGTGGAGACGAACTTGGCGTCAGCGTATTTGCCCACGTCCAGGAAGTCTTTGCTGGAGATGTGCTTGTCGCGCTCGGCGTGGTTGGTGAACACGCTGGCGGTTTTCACGTTGAATTCGATTTTGCTGTCTTCAGGCTTGGCGGCGTCAAAGCTGAACTTGCCGTCGATGTCCTTGAAGGTACCGGTGATGTAGCTGTAGCCCAGGTGGCTGATCTTGAAGTCGACGAAAGCGTGCTGGCCTTCCTTGTCGACAGTGTAATCAGCAGCCATCACGTTCGCGGACAGTACGGCAGAACCGATTGCCAGAGCGGCCAGAGTCTTTTTCAACATGCTTTCTTTTCCTTTGAGTCGAGGTTGAATTTCAGGCTTTGCGACCGAGCATTCGTGTCAGGGTCGCATCACGATCGATAAAGTGGTGCTTCAATGCTGCCAACGCATGGAGACCGGAAAAAATTACCAGCGCCCACGCCAGCCAGAGATGAATCACCCCAGCGGTATCTGCCTGATCCGGTAGTCCGGAAACCAGTGCAGGAACTTCAAACAGGCCAAACACCGGGATCCCGACACCGTCTGCGGTGGAAATCAGGTAACCGGCAATCATCACGGCGAACAGCGCGAGGTACAGAAACCCGTGGCCGAACCTGGCGCCGATGCGGGTCATGCGGCTGTAGCTCTGCAGCGTTGGCGGCGGCGGGCTGACAAAGCGCCAGAGCACCCGCAACACCATCACGCCCAGCAACACCAGACCGATGCTCTTGTGCAGATCCGGCGCGTCTTTGCGCCAGCTGCTGTAGTAATCCAGCCCCACCATCCACAGACCCAACGCGAACAATCCGAAGACCGCCAGCGCCACGCCCCAGTGCATGAAGATGCTGACCCAACCATAGCGAGAAGCAGAGTTACGTAGCTGCATTGCCCAAATCCTGTGAGAACTGCGAACCAAGACTAGCGAGTTATCTATCGAATTAAAGCGGAAAATTTTGCTTTGAAATATCGAGAAATGCGATCAAGAGTCTTGAACAGATGAGTTAAGGAAAGATTAAAGGGGATTCGTTGCTGGCTCTCGAGTGTTTTTTGGCAGGCAATGACAACGCCATCTGCGTCCTCTGTCAGCCCATACAAAGTAGCTCAATCCACACAATGGGTTGTCCCGGCGCGATGCATTGCATAGGCTTGCGCGATTGTTTGCCCGCACCTGACGCGAGCCGCCTCGAGGAGACTGTAAATGGGCCTGAATAACCAGTGGATGCAACGCGACCTCGCGGTGCTGTGGCATCCCTGCACCCAGATGAAAGACCACGAACAGCTGCCGCTGATCCCGATCAAACGCGGTGAAGGCGTCTGGCTCGAAGATTTCGAAGGCAAGCGCTACCTCGATGCCGTCAGCTCCTGGTGGGTCAACGTGTTCGGCCACGCCAATCCGCGGATCAACCAGCGCATCAAGGATCAGGTCGATCAGCTGGAACACGTGATCCTCGCCGGTTTCAGCCACCAGCCGGTGATCGAGCTGTCCGAGCGTCTGGTGAAGATGACGCCCGAAGGCCTGAACCGGGTGTTCTACGCCGATAACGGTTCGTCCTGCATCGAAGTCGCGCTGAAAATGAGCTTCCACTACTGGCTCAACCGCGGCCAGCCGAACAAGAAACGCTTCGTCACCCTGACCAACAGCTACCACGGTGAAACCATGGCGGCGATGGCGGTCGGCGACGTGCCGCTGTTCACCGAAACCTACAAAGCGCTGCTGATGGACACCATCAAGGTGCCAAGCCCGGATTGCTACCTGCGCCCGCAGGGCATGAGCTGGGAAGAACACTCACGCAACATGTTTGCGGCGATGGAACAGACGCTGGCCGAAAACCATGACAGCGTCGCGGCCGTGATCGTCGAGCCGTTGATTCAGGGCGCCGGCGGCATGCGCATGTACCACCCGGTATACCTCAAGCTGCTGCGCGAAGCCTGCGACCGCTACGGTGTGCACCTGATCCACGACGAAATCGCTGTCGGCTTTGGCCGCACCGGCACCATGTTTGCCTGTGAACAGGCCGGCATTCGCCCGGACTTCCTCTGCCTGTCCAAGGCCCTGACCGGCGGCTACCTGCCGCTGGCGGCGTGCCTGACCACCGACGAGGTCTACAGCGCGTTCTACGACGACTACCCGACCCTGCGCGCCTTCCTCCACTCGCACAGCTACACCGGCAACCCGCTGGCCTGTGCGGCGGCGCTGGCGACCCTGGACATCTTCGAGCAGGACAACGTCATCGAGAACAACCAGGCCCTGGCCCGGCGCATGGCCTCGGCCACTGCGCATCTGGTCGATCACCCGAACGTCTCGGAAGTGCGCCAGACCGGGATGGTGCTGGCCATTGAGATGGTCAAGGATAAAGCCACGAAAGAGGCCTACCCTTGGCAGGAGCGACGTGGCCTGAAGGTGTTCCAGCATGCGCTGGAGCGCGGCGCACTGCTGCGTCCGCTGGGCAGCGTGGTGTATTTCCTGCCGCCGTACGTGATCACCCCGGAGCAGATCGATTTCCTCGCCGAAGTCGCCAGCGAAGGCATCGACATCGCCACCCGTGACAGCGTCAGCGTGGCCGTGCCGAAGGATTTCCACCCGGGGTTCCGCGATCCGGGCTGATTTGAATTGTTCAAGATTGTGGTGCCTGGGCTGCCGCTTTCGCGAGCAAGCCCGCTCCCACATTTGGAATGCATTTCCCTGTGGGAGCGGGCTTGCTCGCGAATGAAGTCGACACCGTTCCAACTGATTCACATCTTTCCAGAGACCCGAAATGAGACTGTCCCGCTTCTTTATCGACGCCCCCCTGAGCACCGGCGAACACGAACTGCCGGAGGCTCAGGCGCATTACATCAGCCGCGTGCTGCGCATGGCCGAGGGCGATGCGGTGCAGTTGTTCGACGGTTCCGGCCATGAGTTTCGCGGCTCGCTGGTGGAAGTCGGCAAGAAACGCGTCGTCGTGCAGATCGACGAGCAACTGCCCGGCCAGATCGAATCGCCGTTGCAGATCCACCTCGGTCAGGGCCTGTCCCGGGGCGAGCGCATGGACTGGGCGATCCAGAAAGCCACCGAGCTGGGCGTGAGCGAAATCACCCCGATCTTCAGCGACCGCTGCGAAGTGCGGCTCAAGGACGAACGCGCCGACAAACGCCTGCTGCACTGGCGTCAGGTGGCGATCAGCGCCTGCGAGCAGTGCGGTCGTTCGCGGGTGCCGGTGATTCACCCGCCGCTGCTGCTGGCCGACTGGCTGAAACAGACCCAGGCCGAATTGAAACTGGTGCTGCACCCGGTGGCCGAGCCGCTGGTGAGCCATGCCAAACCGGCGACACTGGCGTTCCTGATCGGGCCGGAGGGTGGCTTGTCGGATGCCGAGGTTGAGCAGGCCAAGGGCAACGGCTTCCATGCGGCCCGCCTTGGGCCGCGGGTGTTGCGTACCGAGACCGCGCCGGTGGTGGCGCTGGCGGTGGCCCAGCAGTTGTGGGGTGACTTCTAGGGCCTCTTCGCGAGCAAGCCCGCTCCCACAGTAGTTCTTGGGTGTACACAGCATTTGTGTTCACTGCAAATCCACTGTGGGAGCGGGCTTGCTCGCGAATGCGGTGTGTCATTCAACAAAGATGTTGGCTGACTTGACGCCATCGCGAGCAGGCTCACTCCTACAGGGGGATGGCGGGGCGTTCAGAGGACATAAAACAGAATCGCCACAAAGTGCAGCAGACTCCCGGCGATCACAAACAGATGCCAGATCCCGTGCGCATGCCGCAACCGGTGATCGAGGGCAAAAAAGATGATCCCCACGGTGTACAGCACCCCGCCCGACGCCAGCCAGGCAAACCCCGTCGTACCCAGCGCCGCGATCAACGGCTTGACCGCCACCAGCACGATCCAGCCCATCACCGCATAGATCACGATCGACAGGATCCGCGCCTCCGAGCGTGGCTTGATCTCCTGCAAGATGCCGATCAGCGCCAGCCCCCAGACAATCCCGAACAGCGTCCAGCCCCAAGGCCCGCGCAGCGTCACCAGACAGAACGGCGTGTAGCTGCCGGCGATCAGCAGGTAGATCGAAAAGTGATCGACCTTCTTCATGATCGCTTTCTTGCGCCCGCGCACGCTGTGGTACACGGTCGAGGCGCTGTAGAGCACCAGCAAGGTAAAGGCGTAGATCGCCACGCTGACAATCTTCCACGGACTGCCGTCGAGGCTGGCAATCACCAGCATCCACACGCCGCCGATAAACGCTGCCACTGCCCCGACCAAGTGCGTCCAGGCGTTGAGTTTTTCCCCGTGATACATGTGTCACTCACCTCGTTATTCGTTACCGCAGCGCGCAAGGCTCGGGCCTTGAGCGTAAAAGCGCAATGTTTCCATTCAAAGCCAGGATCAAAAGATCGCAGCCTGCGGCAGCTCCTACAGGAAAATCGCATTCCAAAGGTAGGAGCTGCCGAAGGCTGCGATCTTTTGATCTTCAAGGCACAATCGGCCGACATAAAAAAGAGTCCGCGCCATGCTGATCGACGAAGAATTGACCCTGAAAAAACTCGAGGTGTTCCTCGCCTTCATGCGCACCGGCAATCTGGCGCGCGCCGCTGCCGAGTTGCAGACCAGCAATGTCAGCGTGCACCGGGCGATCCATTCGCTGGAAAGCGCCCTGCGCTGCCCGCTGTTCAAGCACGAGGGCCGTAACCTGACGCCTCTGGAAAGCGCCTACGTGCTCGAAGAGCGCGCGCAGAAGCTGATCCAGGACGTGGTCGAAAGCGTACGCCTGACCCGCGAGGCTGCCGGATTCTCCGCTGAACGCTTCAAACTCGGCTCGCTGTATTCGCTGACGGTGAAAACCGTACCGCAACTGATCATGGGCCTGAAGATCCGCCGCAGCGAACTCAACATCGACCTGATCCTCGGCTCGAACATCGACCTGCTGTACAAGCTGAAGAACATGGAAGTCGACGCGATTCTGGTGTCGCTGGACGACACAGTCAGCGATCCGGACTGCGAGCAGATCCCGCTGTTCTCCGACGACATTTTCCTCGCCACGCCGGCAGATTCAAGATTCGCCCAGCGTCAGGAGGTCGATCTGGCGGAAGTGCGCGACGAAACCTTCATCACCCTGACCCAAGGCTTCGCCACCCATCAGGACGGCATCCGGGTGTTCAAGCAGGCGGGGTTCGAGCCGAAGGTGGCGATGCAGGTCAACGACATCTTCACCCTGCTGAGCATGGTCAGTTCGGGGGTGGGTTATGCGTTGCTGCCGGGGCGGATTGCGGCGGTGTACGAGAACCGCGTGAAGCTGATTCCGTTGCAGGAGAAGTACCGCTTGCAGCAGCACATTGGCGTGGTGTTTCTCAAGGCCAAGGAGCGCGATCCGAATCTGCTGGCGTTGCTGGCGGAGTGTCGGATGTATGCCAATCGCCAGACTTGAGACCGAGTCGCGCCCTTCGCGAGCAAGCCCGCTCCCACAGGGGAACGCATTCCAAATGTGGG
>NZ_JANLOG010000038.1:0-28961 GCF_025466205.1 Pseudomonas sp. 13B_3.2_Bac1 | reverse complement strand
TTGCGAAAGCAGTTGGGGTTTTGTTTTGCCCGCAGGAAAGTTCCTACAGCACGCGGTAGATCCTTCCGGCTGTCACAGCCTGTCGACAGTGCTAAGGTTCTGCCCTGGCTTTTGTACTTTTCCAAGGAAGCTTTTATGCCGGACGCCTCGTCCCTCAATGCTGCATTCATGGTGGTTCAGAGCAATAGTCTGGATGAACTGCGCAGCCTGGTGGTCAGCATTATGCGGCGCTATCCATTGGCGCCCTTGGAGAACGAAATCGCTCTGGTGCAGAGCAACGGTATCGCCCAATGGCTCAAGCTGGCCTTGGCGGAAGACCCTGAAGGGGACGACCTCGGTGGTTGCGGGATAGCCGCTGCGATCGATGTGCAGCTCCCCGGCAGTTTCATGTGGCAGCTTTACCGTATGGTGCTGGGCCGAGAAGAAATTCCGGCCAAGTCTCTGCTCGACAAAGCCCCATTGACCTGGCGACTGATGCGTCTGTTACCGCAAGTTATTGAGCGCCCCCATTTCGAGCCGCTACAACGCTTCCTCACCCATGACACCGATTTGCGTAAACGCTACCAGTTGTCCGAACGCCTGGCAGACCTATTTGACCAGTATCAAGTGTATCGAGCCGACTGGCTTGAGGATTGGGCCGTAGGTCGGCACCAGCTACGCAATGTCAGAGGTGAGGTAAAGCCACTGCCCCCGGTCAGTTGCTGGCAGGCTGAATTGTGGCGTGCCCTGCTGGTGGATGTCGGTGAGCAGGGTATGGCTCAGAGCCGGGCCGGCGTTCACCAGCGGTTTATCGAGCGCATAAACTCTCTTGAGCATGCACCTGCAGGGCTACCCTCGAGAGTGATTGTGTTTGGCATCTCATCATTGCCGGCCCAGGTGCTTGAAGCATTGGCCGGGCTTGCACGTTTCAGCCAGGTGCTGTTGTGTGTGCACAACCCTTGTCGACATCACTGGGCCGATATCGTCGCCGACAAGGATCTGCTGCGCCATCAATACAAGCGTCAGAGTCGCAAGACCGGCATGCCGGTCGCGCTCGATCCTGAAGCGCTGCACCAACACGCTCATCCGCTACTCGCCGCCTGGGGCAAACAAGGTCGCGACTATATTAATCTGCTCGACAGTTATGATGACCCCAACAGCTATCGTGCGGCATTCCGTGACGGACGCATCGACCTGTTCAGCGAAGCGCAGCCGCAAAACCTGCTCAATCAACTTCAGGACGATATCCTCGAGTTGCGGCCACTCAATGAAACGCGTGAGCACTGGCCCGCCGTCGACCTGACGCAGGATGAGTCGATCCGTTTTCACATAGCCCACAGTGCACAGCGCGAAGTGGAGATTCTCCACGACCAGTTACTCGCACGCTTCAGTGCCAATCCGGATCTGCGTCCACGGGATGTAATCGTGATGGTGCCCGACATCGACAGCTATGCGCCGCATATCCGGGCGGTGTTTGGCCAACTGGATCGGCATGATTCACGCTTCATTCCGTTTACCCTGGCCGACCAGGGCCAGCGTGGCCGCGACCCATTGCTGATTGCGGTCGAACATCTGCTCAAGTTGCCGGACAGTCGTTTTCCGGTCAGTGAGATCCTCGACCTGCTCGATGTTCCCGCATTACGTGCCCGTTTTGGCGTGCAGGAGCGCGACTTGCCGACTCTGCATCGCTGGATCGAAGGGGCGGGAGTGCGCTGGGGAATGAACGCCGAGCAGCGTGCCGGTCTGGGCTTGCCGGATGAGCTGGAGCAAAACAGCTGGCATTTCGGCTTGCGGCGAATGTTGCTCGGGTACGCGGTCGGCAGCTCCAATGCCTGCGCAGGTATAGAACCCTACGATGAAATCGGTGGTCTGGATGCCGCGTTGATCGGGCCATTGGTTGCGCTGCTGGATGCCTTGGAGCTGGCCCATCATGAGCTCACTCAGGCTGCTCAACCCAAGGTGTGGGGACAGCGACTGCAAGTGCTGATGCAGCTGTTCTTCAAGGCCAGCAACGAGCACGACGATTATCTGCTCACGCAACTTGAGGAACTGCGCGAGACCTGGCTGCAGACCTGTGAATCTGTGGGATTAGTAGAAGAATTGCCGTTGACGGTGGTTCGAGAAGCCTGGCTCGCGGGACTGGATCAGGGGCGCCTGTCCCAGCGTTTTCTTGCCGGCGCAGTAAATTTTTGCACGCTGATGCCCATGCGCGCGATCCCGTTCAAGCTTGTCTGTTTGCTGGGGATGAACGATGGCGATTACCCTCGGGCGCAACCGCCACTGGACTTCGACCTCATGGGCAGCGACTACCGGCCTGGGGACCGCTCCCGGCGCGAGGATGATCGTTATCTGTTGCTTGAAGCGCTGCTGTCTGCGCGCTGTCAGCTGTACATCAGTTGGGTCGGACGCAGCATCCGTGACAACAGTGAGCGGCCAGCTTCGGTATTGATCGGCCAGTTGCGTGACCACCTCGCCAGTGGCTGGCGGCTCATCGACGAGCATCAGGATCTGTTGAGTGCCATGACCGAGGAGCATCCGCTGCAACCGTTCAGCTCGCGCTATTTCCATGAAGGCGATCAGCTATTCAGCTATGCCCGCGAGTGGCAGGTATTGCACCAGAGCCATGAGCCACTGCATGAGGCCGAGCTACTCGCGCCTCATGTTCAGGAAGAGCCACTGAGTCTGCCCCTTCTACAGGATTTCTTGCGTAACCCGGTCCGGCACTTTTTCACTCAGCGACTCAAAGTGTATTTCGAGGCCGCCGAGGCGCCCCTGGCTGACGAAGAACCTTTTGTGCTGGACGCACTGCAGCGCTACATGCTCAGCGACAGTCTGCTCGATGCCGCACTCCGGCAGCCGGACAATATTGATCGAGCGCTCGAAGATCAGGCTCGGCGTTTGCAGAACAGTGGATTGCTGCCCATGGCCGGTTTCGGGGAATGTCTCCAGAGGGAGTTGATCGAGCCGTTGCCGGATTTGCTGCAGCGTTACCAACAACTACTGGCTTTGTGGCCGACGCCATTGACCAGTGCGATACCGATCAATCTTGAGTTACAGGGCGTGCGTGTTGATGGTTGGCTCGCCGGTTTGCATCAACGCGCTGACGGTGGAGTATTATCAGTCACGACCATCCCCAACAGCATCGGCTCGATCAAAAGTCGAAAATGGCATCGCTTGACCAAGCCTTGGGTCAATCACTTGGTAGCCTGCGCCAGCGGACTCTTGCTGACCACCGCGTTAGTGGCGAGTGACGATACCCTTCTGCTTGAGCCTATGGAGCAGGATAGAGCGGTTCGTTTCCTTGGTGATCTGCTGCTAGCCTGGCAGGCCGGCATGCGCCAGCCATTGCCGATTGCGGTAAAAACGGCCTTCGCCTGGCTTACTCAGACTGACCCGCTCAAGGCCGAGGCTGCTGCCCGTAAAGCCTACGAAGGTGACGGTCAGAACAGCGAAGGTGAACGCCGCGAGAGCCCTGCGCTCTCCCGACAATTCGCTGACTTTGATGCGTTGATGGCGGACGAAACTTTTTCCGGTTGGTGCGACGCGTTGTATCGCCCCTTGTATGAAGCGCCGTGGCGTTCCTTGAATAGCGATGGAGCACGCACATGAGCACCAGGACACCGCTGGCCCTGGCATTCCCGCTGCACGGCAGTCAACTCATCGAAGCCAGTGCCGGCACCGGCAAGACCTTCACCATTTCTGCTCTCTATCTGCGTCTCATCCTTGGGCACGGCGGCGAGTCGAACGGCTTCGGGCGAGAACTATTGCCACCGCAGATTCTTGTGGTGACATTCACCGATGCCGCCACCAAAGAGTTGCGTGAACGAATCCGTACGCGACTGGCTGAGGCGGCGCGCTTTTTTCGCGAAGAAACCCCGGCACCGGACGGACTGATCGCCGAACTGCGTGAACAGTTTGATCCGTCACAATGGCCCGGCTGCGCCAATCGCCTGGACATCGCCGCACAATGGATGGACGAAGCGGCCGTCTCGACCATTCACAGTTGGTGCCAGCGCATGCTGCGCGAACATGCGTTCGACAGCGGCAGCCTGTTTACACAGTCCCTGGAAACCGATCACAGCGATCTGCTTGGCGAAGTGCTGCGCGATTATTGGCGACTGTTCTGTTACCCGATGCAGGGCGACGCGCTGAATTGGGTTCGTGGAAACTGGGGCGGGCCGGCAGCGCTGTTGCCGCGAGTGCGAGGTCTGTTTGGCAGTGAGCGCGACAGCGACGAAGGCAAGGCACCTGCGCAGTTGATCGAAGAGTGTCTGCAAGAACGGCGTGCCGCGTTGCTCGAGCTGAAGATGCCTTGGCGGCAGTGGGCAGATGAACTGCTGATGATCTGTCACGAGGGCGTGGCGAGCAAAGCCGTCGACGGGCGCAAGATGCAGGCGCGCTACTTTGAGCCCTGGTTCGAAAAGCTCAAGGCCTGGGCTGAAGACGAGGCCATGGAGCAACTGGATATCGGCACCGGCTTCACCCGATTGACCCCGGACGGGATGGCCGAAGCCTGGAAGGGCCAGGCACCGAGTCATCCTGCTCTGGACGCGATGCCGGGGCTCAAGGCGAGCCTCGACGCATTGCCGACCCCCGATGCTGCTGTATTGCAGCATGCGGCGAGATGGGTGGGTGCACGCTTTGAGGAAGAGAAGCGTCGTCGCGCAGAAATGGGCTTCGACGATATGCTGTTGCGCCTCGATGCTGCGCTGCAATCCGACAGCGGCGAGCGCTTGGCGGCGGTAATCCGCGAACAGTTTCCGGTTGCCCTGATCGATGAGTTTCAGGACACCGACCCGGTGCAATATCGGATCTTCGAGAGTATCTACCGCATTGAAGACAACAGTCCGGACACTGGTCTGTTCCTGATCGGCGACCCCAAACAGGCGATTTACGCGTTCCGTGGCGCCGATATCTACACCTACCTGCGTGCGCGTCAGGCCACCACCGGCCGCCTGCATACGCTGGGTACCAATTTCCGTTCCAGCCATGGCATGGTGAGTGCGGTCAACCATGTATTCGAACGCGCCGAATCCCGTGATCTGGGACGCGGCGCGTTTTTGTTTCGGGAAAAAACCGGGGAAAACCCGGTTCCCTTTCAGCCGGTTGAGTCTCAGGGACGCAAAGAGCGATTGCAGATCGCCGGGCTAGATGTCGCGGCGCTGAATGTCTGGCAGTTGTCCACCGATCAGCCCCTGTCCGGCGCGGTCTATCGCCAGCAGTTGGCGGGGGCCTGTGCCAGTGAGATCACGGCGTTGCTCAATGGCGGGCAAACCGGTGCCGCGGGATTCGTTCAGGAAGGTAAGGTCTTCCGGGGCTTGCGGCCTTCCGATATTGCAATTCTGGTGCGCGACGGCAAAGAGGCTCAGGCGGTACGCGCAGAGCTTGCTGCCCGTGGGGTGCGCAGCGTTTATCTGTCTGACAAGGACTCGGTCTTCGCCGCCCAGGAGGCGCACGATCTGCTGTCCTGGCTCAAGGCCTGCGCCGAGCCGGATGTCGAGCGTTCACTGAAGGCCGCGCTGGCCTGCATCACCCTCAATCTGCCTCTGGCTGAACTGGAGCGACTGAATCAGGACGAGTTGGTCTGGGAAGCCCGGGTCATGCAGTTCCGTGGTTATCGCGAGCTGTGGCGCAAGCAAGGCGTGTTGCCGATGTTGCGGCGTCTGCTGCACGACTTTCACTTGCCGCAGACCCTGATCGCACGCAGTGATGGCGAGCGGGTGCTGACCAACCTCTTGCACCTGTCGGAGCTGATGCAGCAGGCCGCAGCGGAACTCGATGGCGAGCAAGCGCTGATTCGTCATCTGGCCGAACTTCTGGCGTTGTCCGGTCAGGCCGGTGAAGAGCAGATATTACGTTTGGAGAGCGACGAGCAACTGGTCAAGGTAGTGACCATCCACAAGTCGAAAGGGCTCGAGTATCCATTGGTGTTCCTGCCCTTCATCTGCTCGGCAAAACCGGTGGATGGCAGTCGCTTGCCGTTGCATTACCACGATGCCTCGGGCAAGGCTCAG
The DNA here is from genome assembly GCF_025466205.1 of Pseudomonas sp. 13B_3.2_Bac1. NCBI lineage: Bacteria > Pseudomonadati > Pseudomonadota > Gammaproteobacteria > Pseudomonadales > Pseudomonadaceae > Pseudomonas > Pseudomonas sp. 13B_3.2_Bac1. The sequence goes on along the minus strand of NZ_JANLOG010000038.1, from coordinate 22,968 downwards.
GTGACGCTGAAACCGACTGCCGAGTTGATCGCCCTGGCAGACGATGAGCGTCTGGCCGAAGATCTGCGACTGCTCTACGTCGCCCTGACTCGCGCACAGCATGCATGCTGGCTGGGTGTAACGGATCTCAAACGCGGTAATAACAACAGTTCGGTGCTTCATCTTTCGGCGCTTGGCTATCTGCTGGGTGGCGGTGCAAGGCTGGATGAATCAACCGGCTTGAGCCGTTGGTTGCTGGATCTGCAACAAGACTGTCCGGCAATAAACCTGGGTGAAATGCCGCAGGCCAGGCAGGAGACTTATCGTCCCGAGTGCAATGAAGCGATCCTCAGTGCCACATTGGTACCAAAGCGCAAGGCCAGCGAGAACTGGTGGATTGCCTCCTACAGTGCCTTGCGCATCAGTGATGTGTTGAGTGTTGGCAGTGATGAGGCGCCAGACAGTCCGCAAGCGCAAAAACTGTTTGATGATGAGCGCCTCGATCCGGATGCGCCGCGAGATATCGTGGCCGGCGGCGCCGATATCCATCGGTTCCCCCGTGGACCCAACCCGGGCACCTTTCTTCACGGCTTGCTGGAGTGGGCTGGCGATGAAGGTTTTGCCGTTCCCTACGAATCGATCAAGGATGCGATTGGCCGACGCTGCAACCTGCGCGGATGGGAAGGCTGGATCACCACTCTGAGTGACTGGCTGCATCACCTGCTCAAGTCCCCGTTGCCGACTGGAAGCGGACAGTCTCCGGTCGTGCTTGAGCAACTGAAACAGTACCGCGTCGAGATGGAGTTCTGGTTCGCCAGCCACAAGGTCGATGTTCTCAAGCTCGATGAGTGGGTGCGCCAGTACACCCACAACGGTGTGGCCCGGGTGGCCGCCGAGCCGGTACAACTCAACGGCATGTTCAAGGGCTTCATCGACCTGACTTTCGAACACGAGGGGCGCTATTACGTCGCTGACTACAAATCCAACTGGCTGGGCGTCGACGATGCGGCCTATACCGAGCAAGCCATGGAACGGTCGATCCTCGACAACCGTTACGACCTGCAATACGTGCTGTACCTGTTGGCATTGCATCGGCAATTGAAGGCGCGGCTGCCCGACTACGATTACGACCGACATGTCGGCGGTGCGTTGTATGTGTTCCTGCGGGGAACCCGGGCTGACAGTCGCGGCGTGTATTTCGCGCGCCCGCCGCGTGAGCTGATCGAGCGGCTGGATCGTCTGTTCCAGGGTAAGCCGGAACCCAAGGCCGAGCCCGCATGGGAACAGGGAGTCCTGCTATGAATCGTACATTCGCCGATCTGTCATCGGGTATCGACCACGTGTCGAGCCTGGCGCCGCTGACGAGTGCTGCAGATCTACTGCTGTTGCTGGATCGCTGGGTCGAGCGAGGCTGGCTGCGGTCGCTGGACAAGGCCTTCGTTGCCTTTCTGCACGAACTCGCGCCCGAGTCCGATCCGCTGGTGTTGCTCGCCGCCGCGCTGACCAGCCATCAGTTGGGGCACGGGCATGTGTGTCTGGATCTGTTCGAAACCCTCAAGGCCCCGGATTTCGCGCTATCGCTGCCACCCGAAGGCGATGTGCAGAGTGGCGTATTGCTGCTGCCTTCACAGTTGCTCGAAACACTGGACGGCAGCCATTGGTGCAAGGCGTTGGCGAGCGGTTCTCTGGTTGCACTGGCGGCGGACACCAGCGAGGCCGCGCAGCAGCGACCTTTGGTGTTGTCCGGCAAGCGTCTGTATCTGCGGCGCTACTGGGCCTATGAGCGCCGTATTGACCGGGCGTTGCGCACACGCCTGGCTCAAGGTGAAACGCCGCCCGATGACCTGCCCCAGCGTCTTGATGAGTTGTTCGGCCCCGTCAGGCCGGATGCGGTGGTCGACTGGCAGAAACTCGCCTGCGCCCTTGCGACCCGTGGAGCCTTCAGCATCATCACGGGTGGCCCGGGTACCGGCAAGACCACCACAGTGGTGCGCCTGTTGGCGTTGCTCCAGGCACCTGCCGTGGAGGCCGGTCAGCCGCTGCGGATTCGCCTGGCAGCACCCACCGGCAAAGCCGCTGCGCGGTTGACCGAGTCCATCAGCCAGCAGGTGCAGTCGCTGAAGGTCGCCGAAGCCGTTCGCAAGAAAATCCCCTGCGACGTGACCACCGTGCACCGTCTGCTCGGCAGTCGTCCCGGTACCCGACACTTTCGTCATCATGCCGGCAACCGCTTGCCGCTGGATGTGCTGGTGGTCGACGAAGCGTCGATGATCGACCTGGAAATGATGGCCAATCTGCTTGATGCCTTGCCGGCGCATGCGCGTCTGGTGTTGCTTGGCGACAAGGATCAGCTCGCCTCCGTGGAGGCGGGTGCGGTGCTCGGCGATCTGTGCCGCGATGCCGAGGCTGGCTGGTACAACTCGCAGACCCGGCAATGGCTGGAGTCGGTCAGTGGTGAGTCATTGCAGAACAGCGGTTTGCACGAAGACAACGACGGTTCGCATCCCCTGGCGCAGCAACTGGTGATGCTGCGCCACTCCCGGCGTTTCGGTGAAGGCAGCGGCATCGGTCAACTGGCGCGGCGGGTCAATCAGCAGTTGCCGGATGAGGCGCGCCAGTTGCTGGCGGCCGGACACTACGACGATGTGTTTTCCCTGCCGCTCAGGGGCGAACATGATCACAAGCTGGAGCGGCTGTTGCTCGAAGGCCATGGCGACGGGCCACAGGGCTACCGCCACTATCTGAGCGTGCTGCGCAATCAACGCCCTCCGGCGGGCAGACCGCTGGAGCATCCAGACTGGATCAACTGGGCACGGGACGTACTGCAGGCATTCGACGCGTTCCAGTTGTTGTGCGCCGTGCGCAAGGGCCCTTGGGGTGTCGAAGGGCTGAATCTGCGGATTACCGAAGCCTTGCTCAAAGCGCGCCTGATCGAACATGACCAGCAATGGTACGAAGGCCGTCCGGTGTTGATGACCCGCAACGACTATGGCCTGGGCCTGATGAACGGCGACATCGGCATTGCGCTCAAGCTGCCCGAGCGTGAAGGGCCGGACGCCGGTAAACCGGTATTGCGCGTGGCCTTTCCGCGTAACGACGGCCAGGGCGGCGTGCGCTTCGTGCTGCCGAGTCGGCTTAACGACGTTGAAACGGTGTATGCCATGACCGTGCACAAATCCCAGGGTTCGGAGTTCGCGCACACCGCACTGATCCTGCCGGATGCCCTGAATCCGGTGCTGACCAAGGAACTGATCTACACCGGGATCACTCGCGCGAAAAACTGGTTCACCCTGATCGAACCTCGCGCAGGCGTGTTCGAAGAGGCCGTGCAACGCAAGGTCAAACGCCTGAGCGGATTGATGCTGGAACTGGAGGAGGGTGGCGAGGCTCGGGGATGAAAGATCTGGCGATTGGCGGCGGTTACTGACCAGCCGGTCAGAAGGCGCTGTCTCGCTGGTGTTACTCCGCTGTGCTATCGTTGCGGCATCATTTCGGTACGATCCAAGAGAATCCCTGCATGAAGGTGGCAGTCTGGGCGACAGAGCGCGTGGTTCGCTGCAAGCACGCATTGCTTGTCAGTCTGCTCTGTTTGCTGGCGGGCGTTGCTGTTGCGCAGCCACAGACTCCCGCAAGCGGGGCCGAACAACGCGCCCAGTCAGTGACGCAAGTCGTGCTTGGCATCCTCAGCTACGCTCGTTGGCCGGTCGAGCCAGCGCAGTTGCGCCTGTGTATCGTCGGGCCTACCGAGTACACCGACGATCTGGTCAAAGGCACCACACAAGCCACTGGCCGGCCGGTCACCGTGCGTCGACTGCTGGCCGACAACCCGGCCATCGTCAGCGAATGCGATGCGGTGTATATCGGCAAACTCACCACAGATGAACGCAGTCGGCTGTTCACGTCATTGATCGGTCATCCGGTGCTGAGCATCAGCGAAGGTGGCGATCAGTGCACGGTTGGCAGCCTGTTCTGCCTGCGCGTCGGCGATGAGCAGGTGTCCTTCGAGGTCAATCTCGACTCCGTAGCCCGCAGCGGCGTACGCATCCACCCGAGCGTACTGCAGCTGTCGCGCCGCAAACCGGCGGCGCCATGAAACTGTTCCGTTCCAGAACCCGTCCGACACTGGGCTCGGTCATCGGCCGTGGACATTTGATTGTCGCGCTGGTGGCCGTGACCATGGCCAGTGTGTCGCTGACCCTGTTGGGCGTTCTCGCGCTGCGGGTCTACGCCGATCACAACCTGCACCTGATTGCGCGCTCGATCAGCTACACCGTGGAAGCGGCGGTAGTGTTCAACGACAAGGCTGCCGCTACCGAAGCGCTGGCGTTGATCGCGTCCACCGAGGAAGTGGCGGATGCTCAGGTTTTCGATGCGCAAGGCCAGTTGCTGGCACGCTGGCAACGGCCCGAGAACGGCTTGTTCTCCGAACTGGAAATGCAGGCCGCCCGCACTATTCTGGAAAAGCCCATCAGCCTGCCGATCGTGCATCAGGATCGTGAAATCGGGCGCATTCTGCTGGTTGGTCACGGCGGCAGCCTCATGCGTTTTTTGCTCAGCGGTCTGGCGGGGATCATCCTCTGTACCGCGATCAGTGCCTGGGTCGCACTGTATCTGGCGCGCCGACAGCTGCGCAGCATTACCGGTCCTCTTCGCAGCCTCGCGGCGGTGGCCCACGCCGCCCGCAGCGAGCGTGCGCTGGATCGACGGGTACCGCCGGCGCAGATCGCCGAGCTCGACAACCTCGGCAACGACTTCAATGCCCTGCTCGATGAACTCGAATCCTGGCAAACCCACCTGCAAAGCGAGAACGAAACCCTCGCCCACCAGGCCAGCCACGATAGCCTCACCGGCCTGCCGAACCGGTCGTTTTTCGAAGGCCGGTTGATCCGCGCCTTGCGCAACGCCGGCAAGCACAACGAGCGGGCGGCGGTGCTGTTTCTCGACAGCGACCGCTTCAAAGGCATCAACGATAACTTCGGCCACGCCGCTGGCGATGCCGTGCTGGTGGCGGTGGCCAATCGGGTGCGCGCGCAACTGCGTGAAGAGGATCTGGTGGCGCGGCTGGGGGGCGATGAATTCGCCGTGCTGCTCGCGCCATTGCACAAGATCGAAGACGCCGAGCGCATCGCCGACAAGATTCTCGCCAGCATGGACATGCCCATCGCGCTGCCGGGTGATACCAGTGTGGTGACGTCGCTCAGTATCGGCATTGCCGTTTTCCCCGATCATGGTGCCACGCCAGGTGCCTTGCTCAATGCTGCCGACGCGGCGATGTATCAGGCCAAGCGCCTGTCGCGTGGCGCTCAATCCACTGCCGGGACGGAGAGCCCGGTCGTCAATCTTCAAACCAGGAGCTGATTCCGTGTACAGATTTCCCGCTCGACTGTTTTCCGCCTTGTTGATGATCGCCGTACTGGCGCTGACCGGGTGCCAGACCGCACCGCAAAAAGGCCTGACCCCGGCGCAGATCGCCGTACTCAAACAACAGGGCTTCGAGCCGACCGACGAGGGTTGGGCATTCGGCCTGTCGGGCAAAGTGCTGTTTGGCAGCGATATCGAAAGCCTGAACGCGCAGAGCACCGAGATCGTCGAACGTATCGGCAAGGCGCTGGTGGGTATCGGCATTGAGCGAGTGCGCGTCGACGGTCATACCGACGCCTCGGGCAAAGAGGCCTACAACCAGCAACTGTCACTGCGCCGTGCCAAGAGTGTGGGCAAAGTGCTGACCACCGTCGGCATGAAGGAAGAGAACATCCAGCTGCGCGGACTCGGCAGCAGCGAGCCGGTGGCGTCGAACAACACGTCCGCCGGACGCACCGAGAATCGCCGGGTGTCGATTGTGGTCAGCGCCGATTAATCGGCAAACCGCATCTCGCGGGTCTGCCCCATCAGCAGACCCTGATTGCGCTCGGTCACCTCACGGATGTAATCCCACAACAGGGTGATCCGCTTCAACTTCCTCAGATCCTCCCGGCAGTACATCCAGAACTGCCGGGTGATGTCGATTTCCTCGGGCAGCACCGGCAGCAGGCGCGGATCCTGCGCGGCGAGGAAGCACGGCAGAATCGCCAGTGAGCGCCCCTGCTGCGCCGCGACGAACTGCGCGATGACGCTGGTGCTGCGCAGGTTTGCGCTGGCGCCGGGCAGGACGTTCGCCAGGTACAGCAGCTCCGAACTGAACGCCAGGTCATCCACATAACTGATGAATTGATGCTTGCCCAAATCAGCCGGGCGGCGGATCGGTGGGTGTTGGTCGAGGTAGTCCTGGGTTGCGTACAGCTGCAAGCGGTAGTCGCAGAGTTTGCAGCACACGTACGGGCCGTGCTCCGGGCGCTCCAGGGCAATGACGATATCGGCTTCGCGCTTGGACAGGCTGATGAAGTGCGGCAGCGGCAGGATGTCTACCGAGATCGCCGGGTAGGCGTCGACGAAGTGACTCAACTGCGGAGTGATGAAAAAACTGCCGAAACCTTCGGTGCAGCCCATGCGCACATGTCCAGAAAGCGCCACACCAGAGCCCGAGACTTGCTCGCAAGCCATGTGCAACGTGCTTTCAATCGACTCGGCATAGCCCAGCAAGCGCTGGCCTTCAGTGGTCAGGACAAAACCGCTGGTGCGCGATTTTTCGAACAGCAATGTACCCAACGCCGCTTCCAGCGAACTGATGCGCCGCGACACGGTGGTGTAGTCGACGGCGAGCCGTTTGGCCGCGGTGCTGGCCTTGCGGGTGCGGGCGACTTCGAGGAAAAACTTCAGGTCGTCCCAGTTCAGCGACCCCAGGGAGGTGATGTTTTTTTGCATGATGGACGGGCTTATATGTGCGTTCTTATTAGAAGTTTGCACATCTATACTCCAAAAACAGTCCGACAACCAATTCGTGACACACGCCTCATCTCAAGGCGAACCCTTTCGCCTTGGCTCCTACGATAAAAACAAGTTTCGGAGACCAGCATGAACGCATCGCTTACGCCCAACGAAACCACGGTCCAGAAGGTCAAGCTGCTGATCGATGGCGAGTGGGTCGAATCGCAGACCACCGAGTGGCACGACATCGTCAACCCGGCGACCCAGCAAGTGCTGGCCAAAGTCCCGTTCGCCACCGCCGCTGAAGTCGATGCCGCCATCAGTGCCGCGCACCGCGCGTTCCAGACCTGGAAACTGACCCCGATCGGCGCGCGCATGCGCATCATGCTCAAGCTGCAGGCACTGATCCGCGAGCACTCCAAACGCATCGCCGTGGTGCTCAGCGCCGAGCAGGGCAAGACCATTGCCGACGCCGAGGGCGACATTTTCCGTGGCCTGGAAGTGGTCGAGCACGCCTGCTCCATCGGCACCCTGCAAATGGGCGAATTCGCCGAAAACGTGGCGGGTGGCGTCGATACCTACACCCTGCGTCAGCCGATCGGCGTGTGCGCCGGCATCACCCCGTTCAATTTCCCGGCGATGATTCCTCTGTGGATGTTCCCGATGGCGATCGCTTGCGGCAACACCTTCGTCTTGAAGCCTTCCGAGCAGGATCCGCTGTCGACCATGCTTCTCGTTGAGCTGGCGATCGAGGCCGGCGTTCCGGCCGGCGCGCTCAACGTGGTGCACGGTGGCAAGGACGTGGTTGATGGTCTGTGCACCCACAAGGACATCAAAGCGGTGTCGTTCGTCGGTTCGACGGCGGTCGGTACCCACGTTTACGACTTGGCCGGCAAGCACGGCAAACGCGTGCAGTCGATGATGGGCGCGAAGAACCACGCCGTGGTGCTGCCGGACGCCAATCGCGAGCAAGCGCTGAACGCCCTGGTCGGCGCCGGTTTCGGTGCGGCAGGGCAACGTTGCATGGCCACCTCGGTGGTGGTGCTGGTTGGTGCAGCGAAGCAGTGGCTGCCGGATCTGAAAGCGCTGGCGCAGAAACTCAAGGTCAACGCCGGCAGTGAGCCAGGCACCGATGTCGGCCCGGTGATCTCGAAGAAAGCCAAGGCGCGGATTCTCGATCTGATCGAAAGTGGCATCAAGGAAGGCGCCAAGCTTGAACTCGATGGTCGCGACATCAAGGTGCCGGGCTACGAGCAAGGCAACTTCGTCGGCCCGACCCTGTTCTCGGGCGTGACCACCGATATGCAGATCTACACCCAGGAAATCTTCGGCCCGGTGCTGGTGGTGCTGGAAGTCGACACCCTTGATCAGGCCATCGCGCTGGTCAACGCCAACCCGTTCGGCAACGGCACTGGCCTGTTCACCCAGAGCGGTGCGGCAGCGCGCAAATTCCAGACGGAAATCGACGTCGGCCAGGTCGGCATCAACATCCCGATTCCAGTGCCGGTGCCGTTCTTCAGCTTCACCGGGTCCCGTGGTTCGAAACTCGGCGACCTCGGCCCGTACGGCAAGCAAGTGGTGCAGTTCTACACCCAGACCAAAACGGTCACGGCGCGCTGGTTCGATGACGACAGCGTCAACGACGGCGTGAACACCACCATCAACCTGCGCTGAGGAACTACCATGAAAATCGCATTTATCGGTCTGGGCAACATGGGCGCGCCGATGGCGCGTAACCTGATCAAGGCCGGCCACTCGCTGAACCTGGTGGACCTGAACAAGACTGTGCTGGCGGAACTGGAGCAACTGGGCGGCACTATCCGCGCCTCGGCCCGCGAAGCAGCTGAAGACGCTGAACTGGTGATCACCATGCTCCCGGCGGCGGTGCATGTGCGCAGCGTCTGGCTCGGTGAGGATGGTGTGCTGGCCGGTATCGGCAAAGGCGTGCCGGCGGTGGATTGCAGCACCATCGATCCGCAGACTGCTCGTGATGTGGCCGCCGCTGCCGCCAAACAAGGCGTGGCGATGGCCGATGCACCGGTCTCCGGCGGCACCGGTGGCGCGACCGCTGGCACGCTGACCTTCATGGTCGGCGCCACCCCGGAACTGTTCGCCACCCTGCAACCGGTGCTGGCGCAGATGGGCCGCAACATCGTGCATTGCGGCGAAGTCGGCACCGGACAGATCGCCAAGATCTGCAACAACCTGCTGCTGGCGATCTCGATGGTCGGCGTCAGTGAAGCCATGGCGTTGGGCGATGCGCTGGGGATCGACACTTCGGTGCTGGCCGGGATCATCAACAGTTCGACCGGGCGTTGCTGGAGTTCGGAAATGTACAACCCGTGGCCGGGCATCGTCGAAACGGCGCCAGCCTCGCGCGGGTATACCGGTGGGTTTGGTGCCGAACTGATGCTCAAGGATCTGGGATTGGTGACCGAAGCGGCGCGTCAGGCGCATCAACCGGTGATGCTGGGGGCGGTGGCGCAGCAGTTGTATCAGGCGATGAGCCAGCGCGGGGAGGGCGGCAAGGACTTTTCGGCGATTATCAACAGTTATCGCAAGCCGCAGTAAATTCGGATCACCGATGCTCTGGTGGCAAGAGTGCTTTTGTGGCGAGGGAGCTTGCTCCCGCTGGTCTGCGCAGCAGACCCAAACCCGGTCAATGCGGTTCTTCAGAAAAACCGCATTGACTGAGTTTACGACTGCTGCGCAGCCGAGCGGGAGCAAGCTCCCTCGCCACAGGTTTTTTTGTGAGGCAAAAAAGATCGCAGCCTTCGGCAGCTCCTACATGGGCAAGATGTACACCCTGTAGGAGCTGCCGAAGGCTGCGATCTTTTGCATGTCAGGCGAAGACGAAATATTTGCGCACGGTCTCGACCACTTCCCAGGTGCCTTTCATCCCCGGTTCAACCACGAAAATATCGCCGGCGCGCAGGTGGATCGGTGCCATGCCGTCCGGGGTGATGATGCAGTAGCCTTCCTGGAAGTGGCAGTACTCCCACTTCACATAGTCGACCCGCCACTTGCCCGGGGTGCAGATCCAGGTGCCCATGATCTTGCTGCCGTCTTCGCTGGTGTAGGCGTTGAGGTTGACGGTGTGCGGGTCACCTTCGAGCTTTTCCCATTTGCAGGCATCGAGTACCGGCAGCGGGTGGGTGTCGCGCAGAACGGTGATGGGGGCGGTCGCGGTCATGAGAACTCCGGGCAGTGGGCGGATGGCAAAGAAACCAAGTCGCACCCTATAGCGCCCGGAGAGGGCTCAGTTGTCTGTGCTCGACATCAAGCTGCTCAGAAACGCGCTTTGCCCTTGGGAGGAGTCAAGGCCTGCAGCAAGGCTTTGGCGTAACCGGGCAGGGCGCTGAAATCCCGGGCGCAGAGCATCAGGGTGCGGCGCGCCCATGGCTCATTGAGGGCGATGCTGGTGAATGTGCGCGGCGTCGCGCGTTCGAGGGCAGCCAGCGGCACGATGGCGAGGCCGGCACCTCGGGCGACCATGCGCATCACCCCGTCAAAACCGTCGGCGCGGATCCGCACCTGCATGCGCGAGCCACTGTGCAGCGCCTGTTCTTCGAGGTAGATCGCCAGCGCGCTGTCGGTGCTCAGACCGACGAAATCATGGTGCAGGGCGTCGCTGAAGCTGACTTCGGCGGCGTTGGCCAGTGCATGTTCCCGCGGCACGATCAGCACTAACGGATCATCGCGAAAGGGCTGGGCCTGTAAATCGGAGGTGTCCACCGCATCGGAGACGATGCCGATATCGGCTGCGCCCTGGCGCAAGGCGTGGGTGATGCGGGCGCTGGGCAGTTCCTGCAGATCGATGTCGAGGTTGGGATGCTCGCGCAAAAAGTCCGCGAGCACTTCCGGCAGGTATTCGGTGATCGCCGTGGTGTTGCACAACAGTCGCACCTGACCTTTGACGCCCTGGGCGTAGTCGGCCAGATCCTGCTGCATGCGTTCGGCCTGTTGCAGGAGGATGCGCGCGTGGTGGGCCAATGCCTTGCCAGCAGGTGTCGGGCTCACGCCACGGCGCCCGCGTTGCAGGAACTCGATGCCCAGCGAGGCTTCCATGGCGCGGATGCGCGCACTGGCGGCGGCCAGCGAGAGATGGCTGCGGGCGGCGCCGGCGGTGATGTTGCCGGTGTCGAGGATGTGCAGATAGAGGCGCAGGTCGGTGAGGTCGAAGTGCATCGGGGCAGCCTCTGGTTTTTGTGGTGTCTGGGCGGGCCTCTTCGCGAGCAAGCCCGCTCCCACAGTGGATCAGTGGTGAATCCAAAACTGTGGGAGCGGGCTTGCTCGCGAAGGGGCCATCAGCCGCAACGCAATTAACAGCCTCTTGCATTGGCAGAGGCAGCCTCAGTATATGGCAGATTTTCAGCGCATCCGTGAAAGCGCACAGTAGCGCCATGAACACACTCGCAGATTTCTACCAGAACCTCGGCCTTGCCCTGTCATTGCTGGTCATCGCCACCTTCATCATGGCCGGTCTGGTCAAAGGCGTGATCGGCCTTGGTCTGCCTACCGTCGCCATGGGCCTGCTCGGTCTGGCTATGGCCCCGTCGCAGGCTGCGGCGTTGCTGATCATTCCGGCGACGTTGACCAACGTCTGGCAACTGGCCTTCGGCGGGCATCTGAGAGGGCTGATCAAACGCCTGTGGCCGATGCTGCTGATGATCTTTCTCGGCACCGCAGCCGGCACGTTGTCGATCGGCATGGCAGGCGGGCATTGGGTGGTGCGCGGCTTGGGCGCGGCGCTGTTGCTGTATGCGTTGAGTGGGTTGCTGCTGCCGACGCTGCAGGTCAATCCTCGGCATGAGCCGTGGCTCGGCCCGCTGTGCGGGATGATCACTGGCGTCATCACCTCGGCCACCGGTGTGTTTGTGATTCCGGCGGTGCCGTACCTGCAGGCGCTGGGTTTGAGTCGCGATGAACTGGTGCAGGCGTTGGGCCTGTCGTTCACGGTTTCGACCCTGGCGCTGGCCGGCGGCTTGTTCTGGCGCGGTGCGCTGGGCAGTGGCGAACTGACTGCCTCGCTGCTGGTGCTGATCCCCGCGATGCTGGGCATGTGGTTAGGGCAGTGGCTGCGTCAGCGCATCAGCGCCGTGCTGTTCAAGCGAGTATTTTTCGTCGGACTGGGCGCGCTCGGCGCCCATCTGCTGATCAGCGGCTAGCCGACGAGGCGCTGAGCATGTCGATCCGGCGGATATCGAAATCGCGCTCCAGGTACGTCATGCGGTTGTCGAAAAACTCGCGCATGTGCGGCAGGTTCGAGTGCACGTCCAGGTGCGCCTGGCTTTCCCAGATCTCGTAGAAGATGAACAGCGTCGGATCTTCCTTGTCGCGCAGCATGTGGTACTCGATGCAGCCGGGCTCGGCGCGGCTCGGTTCGACATAGGCGCGAAACAGCGCTTCGAAGGCCTCGGCTTTCTCCGGGCGGGTCTTGGCGTGCAGGATGAAACCGTGGCGTTCACTCATCGAAACAACTCCTCAAATGCAGATGGCCGGGAATGCTATTGCAACAATCGGCATTCGATTCGTGCATTTTGATCAAATGTATTTTGCGCCAGCGCGGCTTATTCCGCGCGAGATGGGCCGTTAACCTGCCGCCATTCCTTTTCCCATCTTCCTCCAGCCCCAAGGCTGCACCGAGGCGTTCTCATGAAAAAAGTGTTGTTGCTCAATGGCGGCAAGAAATTCGCCCACTCCGACGGTCGTTACAACGCCACCCTGCACGAAACTGCACTGAGCGTGCTGGATCGCGGTGGTCTGGATGTCAAAACCACATTCATCGACGAGGGTTACGACGTCGCGGAAGAAGTCGCCAAATTCCTCTGGGCCGACGTGATCATTTATCAGATGCCGGGCTGGTGGATGGGCGCGCCGTGGACCGTGAAAAAGTACCTCGACGAAGTCTTCACCGAAGGCCATGGCAGCCTCTATGCCAGCGATGGTCGGACCCGTTCCGATGCGTCGCAGAAGTACGGCAGCGGCGGTCTGATTCAGGGCAAGCAGTACATGCTGTCGCTGACCTGGAACGCACCGCAGCAGGCATTTGATGACCCGACAGATTTCTTTGAAGCCAAGGGGGTCGACGCGGTTTATTTTCCGTTCCACAAGGCCAACGAGTTTTTGGGCATGACCGGGTTGCCGACGTTTCTCTGTGTGGACGTGATGAAGCGCCCGAACATCGAGAATGATGTGGCGCGGTATGAGCAGCATCTGAAAGAGGTGTTCGCTCTCAAGGCTTGAGTGAATCAAGCTACTATCGAATAGCTTGGCCAAATCCTGTGGCGAGGGAGCTTGCTCCCGCTGGGCTGCGCAGCGGCCCTCGCTTCTACCTGAATCGCAAGGGAGCGCTGCGCACTCCAGCGGGAGCAAGCTCCCTCGCCACGATGAATACGCATTCGATTAGAGAGTTTCCGTGAAAGCCAGATCCGATGAGTTGCAGATTTTCGTCTGCGTGATCGAATGCGGTTCGATTTCCGCCGCTGCCGAGCAGGTCGGCCAGACCCCTTCGGCGGTGAGCCGCACGTTGTCGCGGCTGGAAGCCAAGCTCGACACCACGCTGATCAACCGCACCACGCGGCGCATGGACCTGACCGAGGAGGGCAAGTACTTCTTCGAGCAGGCCAAGCTGATTCTCGATCAGATGGACGCCCTCGAAGAGCGTCTGTCCTCACGCCAGCAAACCCCGTCCGGACGCCTGCGAATCAACGCCGCGTCGCCGTTCATGCTGCACGCCATCGTGCCGTACATCGACGAGTTCCGAGGCCTGTACCCGGACATCCAGCTCGAACTCAACAGCAATGACCTGATCATTGACCTGCTGGAACAAAGCACCGACGTCGCCATCCGCATCGGCACCCTTGCCGATTCCACCTTGCATGCGCGCTCGCTGGGTTGCAGCCCGTTGCTGATCGTCGCCAGTCCGGCGTATCTGGAAAAGCACGGCGCGCCGCAGCAGGTCGCCGACTTGAGCGAACACACCCTGCTCGGTTTCACCCACAACGAAGGCCTCAACCAGTGGCCGCTGCGCTACGTGCACGGCGACCGCTGGCCAATCACCCCGGCAATCAGCGCCTCCAGCGGCGAAACCGTGCGCCATCTGGCGCTGGAAGGGCAGGGTATCGCCTGCCTGTCGCACTTCATGACCATCGACGACATTCGCGCCGGGCGTCTCAAGGTGCTGCTGGCGGAATTCAACAGCGGTTATCGCCAGCCGATCAACGCCGTGTACTACCGTAACTCGCAACTGGCGCTGCGCATTCAGTGCTTCCTTGATTTCATCCAGAGCAAACTCGCGGCGTACGCCAGCGCCGATTTCAAGGGTTGATTCGTGATCCCTGCGCAACAGTGATTTGGGTGATCGCGGGTTTTTCCACCGGGGTTAGCGGTCGATACTCGCGGCATCACTTATTCACGCAGGGAGTTTCTCCATGAACGTATTCATCACCGGCGCTGCCGGATTCATCGGCGGTTCCATCGCCACCGGTCTGGTCCAGGCCGGCCACACCGTCACGGGTCTGGTGCGTAGCGCCGAACAGGCCGAAGAGCTCAAGGCATTGGGCATCACCCCGGTGATCGGCACCCTCGAAGACGCCGCGCTGCTGGCCGCACAGGCCCGCGCTGCCGATGCGGTGATCAACGCCGCCAGCAGTGACCATCGCGGCGCAGTCGAAGCGTTGCTCGATGTCCTGCGCGGTTCGAACAAAGTGTTCCTGCACACCAGCGGTTCGAGCATCGTCGGCGATGCCTCGGGCGGCAAGTCCAGCGACGTCATCTACTACGAAGACAACTTGCCGGAACCCACCGTCGACAAGGCTGCCCGCGTGGCCATCGACAACCTGATCCTCGCCGCTGCACAGGACGGCGTGAACTCGGCAGTGATCTGCAACACCCTGATCTACGGCCACAGCTTGGGCGTCAATCGCGACAGCGTGCAGTTGCCGCGTCTGCTCAAGCAAGCGCGCAAAAGCGGCGTGGTGCGCCATGTCGGCACAGGCCAGAACATCTGGTCCAACGTGCACATCGAAGACGTCGTCGCCCTGTACCTGCTGGCGCTGACCAAAAACGTGCCCGGCACCTTCTACTTTGTCGAAAGCGGCGAAGCCTCATTCATCGACATGACCACCGCCATGGCCCAGGCGCTGAACCTCGGCGAGCCACAAGACTGGCCACTGCAAGACGCCGAAGCCGAGTGGGGCTACGAAATGGCCAACTACGGCCTCGGCTCCAACAGCCGCGTTCGCGGCAAACACGCCCGCGAACTGCTGGGCTGGGCACCGAAGCGTACGTCGGTGGTTGAATGGATTCGTAACGAGATGGTGTGAGCCCACGCTACACCGCATGAAGCCATTCGCGAGCAAGCCCGCTCCCACAAATAGAACGCATTCTGGCTGAAGGAATGCGATCAACCTGTGGGAGCGGGCTTGCTCGCGAAAGCGCTGGATCAAACAACAGAAAAGTCGAATGGCACACCGTCATCGTTCTTTTTTGTCCCGGTAACCCGCCGCAAACACAGCGGCTGCCAGTGGAATTTAATTTTTAGCGGGGACTTCGCCGGGTGTTCGGGAGATTACCGACTAGGCTGCTACCCCGGTGAAACGAGGGCGGCTGCGATGCACGTCGCCCTCCACGTGTTGCAGGCATGAGGCCCGTTCAGCACGGCACCGCCCATGGAGTTTTCCGGCAAAAGGAATTTGCGATGGTGACACCCATTGATGCCTTCTGGTGAAGGTGTATCCCCCCGGCGGACCTACATCAATCCGCTATCTCCCGACGAGTAATGGTCGGCCATGACGGCCGGCATCTGTCATTGACTCTGGTTGTTGCATTGCACGCTACGCGCGTGGGCGAAGCCGTCACCTCAATTGGCGAAAACAAGGAATAGTTATGATCATTTTGGGTATTACGAACAATGATTTGGCGGGTGCTTGCCTGGTACGCGATGGTCAGATTCTTTCAGCGGTCAGTGAAGAGCGTTTCACCCGCATCAAGGACCATAAAATCTGGCCGGCCAAGTCCATCGAGTTTGTGTTGAGCCAGGCCGGCGTGTCACTGGAAGACGTCGATCATGTCGCCTATGGATGGAACGCCGGTTTCAGTGCCGACAAACATCTGGAGTTGTACTTCGATCGCATTGTCGAGGAGGTCAGGAACAACCCTCAGGGCCTTGCGCAGTTCCGTCAGCGTGTGACCGATGAAATCAACAACGACAAGGAAAAACGCGGCGAATTCGACCAGTACATTGTCGCCAACGGTCTGCAAGGCAAGGCGTATTTCATCGATCACCACGAGTGCCATGCACTCGGTGCCTATGTCTGCTCGCCGTTCGAGGAAGCATTGACCCTGACCTGCGACGGACGCGGCGACTTTCAGTCGCTGACCGTCACCTGGTACTGCCCGACAGAAACCACGGTGCTGCAACGCGAAACCAGTGTCGACAGCCTCGGTTATTTCTACGGCCGGATCACCCACCTGCTCGGTTACAAACCCAACCGCCACGAAGGCAAGGTCACCGGTCTGGCCGCGTTCGGCGATCCGCAGAAACTGCTGGGCGTGATGCAGCAGATGATCCGTTTCGAAGACGGCCGTATCAAGGCGCGCTGCGGCGATATGTTCCTGCCGTCCTACAACACCTACAGCGCGCCGCTGGAAACCCTGTTTGCACGGGAAACCCCCGAGGACATCGCCGCCGCTGTGCAGCGCCACAGCGAAGATCTGCTGGTGGCGACCGTCACCCATCATCTGGCGCAACGCGGTAGCGCCAACCTGTGCCTGGCCGGCGGCGTGTTCGGCAACGTCAAACTCAACCAGCGCCTGCGCGAGATTCCGGGCGTGAAAGACGTCTACGTGCTGCCGTGCATGGGCGATGGCGGCCTGGCGCTGGCGGCGGCAGTCGGTACCGCGTACCTGGAAAATGGCACCCGCTTCAAGAATCCGTCGATGATGCTAGGGCCGGAGTCGCGCAGCGTTTCGCAGAACATCAACCTGATCAATCGCGACTACCCTGAGCTCGGTTATCACACGCCGTCGAACATCATCGACGTGCTGATCGAGGCCCTGACGGAAAATCAGGTGCTGGGCATGTTCAAGGGCAAGATGGAGTTCGGCCCGCGTTCGCTGTGCAATCGCAGCATCGTCTATCACGCCCAGGATGCCGAGGTGAACGACTGGCTCAACAAACGCATGCATCGCACCGAGTTCATGCCCTTCGGCCCGGTCACCGCCATTGAGCAGGCGCCGGCCTGCTACGTCGGTTGGGACGAGGAGCAAGTGGCCGCCGACACCATGACCATGACCTACGACTGTCATCCGCAATTCAGCGAGGCAAGTCCGGCCGTGGTGCACATCGATGGCACCGCGCGCCCGCAGATCATTCGCCCGCAGAACGACCCGTTCATGCACCGCCTGCTGACGGCCTGGCACCAGAAAACCGGTCAGGCAGCCTTGATCAACACCTCGTTCAATCGTCACGAAGAACCGATCGTGTGCTCTTCCCAGGACGCACTGGATGCGTTGAAAGAAGGCATGGTCGATCTGGTGGTCATGAGTGAATCGCTGATCGTCTGGCGCAAGGGCAAAAACAGCTTCACCCAGCAACGCTTCGAATAATGGATGGTATTCAGGGCTCCTCCGGGAGCCCTGTTTCTGGAGTGTCAGGCGCATGGTTGACGAATGTATTTAATCTTTTTCGGGTTCTTTGCGGCGGAAGGGATCATCTATCCGTTCTGGCCGACCTGGCTGGATTCCCTGGGCTTCAGTGCCAGTGAAATCGGCTTGCTGATCGCCGCGGCGTATTGGCCGCAGGTGGTGACCGGGGTGCTGATCACCTATGTGGCCGACTGGCGCGTGGATCAGTTGCGGCTCGCCGCTGTTCTGAGCGTTACCGCCGCGTTGTGTACGTTGCTGTTCTACTTCATCCCGCCGCACCTGTGGATGTTCGTGTGCCTGAGTGTGCTGTTTGGCGGGCTGTGGATGGTGGTACTGCCGCTGTCCGAGTCTTACCTGCTCAAGCGCGACAAACTGGCCCTGCAGAATTACGGCTGGGTGCGGGCGGTAGGCTCTTCGGCCTTTATCCTGACCTCGACCCTCGGCGGCTTTCTGTTTGCGCAGTACAGCCAGTCGTGGGTGCCGCTGGTGATCGCGGCGAGCATGTTGCTCACCGCCGTGGCCTGTCTGCGCCTGAAACGCCAGGTGTCGCGGGCGCATCTGGCGCCGCCCGGCCCGGCGCGCAAACGGCCGGACTGGAAAGCGCTGTTGGCACACAAGAGCCTGCTGATCGCGATTGCTGCCGCCAGCTTCATTCAGCTGAGCCACACCCTGTACTTTTCCACGGCTTCGATCGGTTGGGGAGTGAAGGGCTTCTCTTCCTCGGCGATTGGCATGTTCTGGGCGGTGGCGGTGATTGCGGAAATCACCTGGTTCGCGCTCTCCAACAAGGTCCTGGCGTTTTGCGCGCCGTTGTCCCTGGTGATGTTTTCCAGTGTCTGTGCGGCGCTGCGCTGGGCGCTGTTTTCCAACAGCGACGCGGTGTCGCTGATCCTGCTGGGTCAGTGCCTGCACGCGCTGAGCTTTGCCGCCTACCACGCGGCGATCATGCGCTTTATTCGCGACCAGGCACCGCAGGATATTCAGGTCTTTACTCAAGGGGTTTATTACTCCCTGGCGGTGGCCTTGCCCATGGGCCTGGCCACACCTTTCGCCGGCTACCTGTACCAGACCCGGCCGCAGTGGTCGTACTACGTGATGGCGCTGTTCGCGTTGGTCGGAACGGTGCTGGCGTTCATTGCTCATCAGAAAATGCGAAGTTCAACTCATGGCTCAACAAACGTTTACAGCCGTCTGCTTTG
This sequence comes from Pseudomonas sp. 13B_3.2_Bac1, assembly GCF_025466205.1. Classification (NCBI taxonomy): domain Bacteria; kingdom Pseudomonadati; phylum Pseudomonadota; class Gammaproteobacteria; order Pseudomonadales; family Pseudomonadaceae; genus Pseudomonas; species Pseudomonas sp. 13B_3.2_Bac1. The sequence continues at coordinate 4,336 of NZ_JANLOG010000038.1, read as the reverse complement.
ATATGGACGGCGTGCTCATTCAGTCGCGCGAGGTGATTGAACACGCCTGGACCACCGTGGCGCGCGAGTACGGGCTCAGCGTCGATCAGGCGTTCATTGACGAGCACATCCACGGCCGTCCCGGTGGTTACACCCTCAAGACCTTGTTTGCCGAGTTCGACGAAGCACAGCGGGTGGCGATCAAACGTGAAGTCGACGCCATCGAGCAGGTGACGAACTGTGCGCTGGTGCCAGGTGTCGCGACGTTGATCGCCCGACTCCGCGAGCACACCGTGCCCCTGGCGCTGGTCACCAGCAGCTGGCGGGCGCGGGTCGACCATGTCCTGCGGCAACACGACCTGATGTCGGCATTCGACAGCATCATCTGCCGCGATGACGTGCGCAGCGGCAAACCGGCCCCCGATCCCTATCGCCTGGCCGCAGCACAACTGGGCCGGCAAAGTGATGAGTGCCTGGTGTTCGAAGACTCCGTCAGCGGTGTGCAGTCGGCGATCAGCAGCGGTGCGCTGTGTATCGGCATTGGTGACGACCCGACGCTGACTGCGCATGGCGCTGCAGGCGTGTATGTCGATTTCACCCGGCTTGCGCTTAGGCTGGACGGCAGGGGCGCGCACGGTTATGCCGATGGAGCGCTGTTCATTAACACTCACCCGACCCAGAGGTTTGCCCGCTCATGACATTGACGTTGCAGCACGCCAGCGTGCTCTGGAAATTCCTCGGTGCGGGGCGCCAACACAGCGCTTGTGAATTGATTGTGGTCTGCGGCTCCTACGACCTGCGGGTCTGCGATTACGCCTGCCAACTCCTGAAAGACGGCGTGGCCCCCCACCTGTTGTTCACCGGCAATACCGGCAACTGGACCAGGCATTTGTGGGAACGCACCGAAGCCGATATTTTTGCCCAACACGCGTTGTTGCAAGGGGTGAGGGCAGAGCAGTTCACCCTGGAAACCCGCGCGACCAATTTTGCCGAAAACATCGCGTTTGCCCGGGCGATGTTTCCAGACGTGCGTCGCGCGACCTTTCTGACCAAGCCCAATTCGATCCGGCGCGTGGCGTTGACTCTGCCCGTGCAATGGCCCGAACTGGAAGCCTTTGTGGATGCGCCGTCGTTCCGATTTCCCGATGACGTCAGCAATCTGATCGGGGTCTTGGGCCTGATCGACGAAATGGTCGGCGATGTGCACCGCATCATGGTTTACCCTTCGTTGGGTTTTCAGGTCGAGCAGGTCATCCCCGAAGAGGTTCAGGTGGCCTGGCGGTACCTGGTGGAGCAAGGCTTCGATCACCATTTGATCAAGGGCAGGAGTTGACGCTGACTCCCGCCGGGAGACAGACATGCAATACGACACGCTGATCCGCAACGCCACCGTTATCGATGGCAGCAACACGCCCGGCTACCGCGCCGATGTGGCGATTCTCAACGGGCGCATCGAACGTATCGGCGACTTGCACGATGCTCGCGCCACGGAAGAAATCGACGCCGCCGGCCGCGTGCTCGCCCCGGGTTTCATCGACGTGCACACCCACGACGACACCGTGGTCATCCGCCAGCCGCAGATGCTGCCCAAGCTCAGCCAGGGCGTGACCACGGTGATTGTCGGCAACTGCGGGATCAGCGCCTCGCCGGTCAGTCTCAAAGGCAATCCGCCGGACCCGATGAACCTGCTCGGTACCGCAGCGGCGTTCGTCTATCCGCGCTTCAGCGATTACCGCGCCGCCGTAGAAGCGGCGAACACCACGCTGAACGTCGCCGCGCTGGTCGGTCACACCGCACTGCGCAGCAATCACCTCGACGACCTGTTCCGCACCGCCACGCCAAATGAAATCGCCGCCATGCGCGAGCAATTGCGTGAAAGCCTTGAAGCCGGCGCGCTCGGTTTATCCACAGGCCTGGCCTACGCCAGCGCCTACAACGCCTCCACCGACGAAGTGAAGCAACTGACCGAAGAGCTGAAGGCATTCGGCGCGGTGTACACCACCCATCTGCGCAGTGAATTCGAACCGGTGCTGGAGGCGATGGAAGAAGCGTTCAGCATCGGCCGTCACTCACAATCCCCGGTGATCATCTCCCACCTCAAATGTGCCGGTGTCGGTAACTGGGGGCGTAGTCCGCAGTTGCTCGCGGCGTTGGAGGAAGCAGCGAAAACCCAACACGTGGGCTGCGATTGCTATCCCTACGCGGCGAGTTCTTCGACGCTGGATCTGAAGCAAGTCACCGACGCCCACCGCATCACCATCACCTGGTCGACGCCGCATCCTGAAGTCAGCGGACGCGACCTGATCGACATCGCCGCCGAATGGAACGTGCCACTGCTCGAAGCCGCCAAACGCCTGCAACCGGCGGGCGCGGTGTACTACGGCATGGACGAGGCCGATGTACGAAAAATCCTCGCGCATCCATTGTCGATGGTCGGGTCTGACGGCCTGCCGGAAGACCCGTTCCCACATCCACGCCTGTGGGGCGCTTTCCCACGGGTACTCGGACATTTCAGTCGCGATGTCGGGCTGTTTCCGCTGCACACCGCCGTGCACAAGATGACCGGTCTGTCGGCAGCGCGGTTTGGCTTGCAGGAGAGGGGCGAGATTCGTGAAGGTTATTGGGCGGACCTAGTGTTGTTCGATCCACTGACCGTGCGCGATGTGGCGGACTTCGCTGATCCGCAGCGGGCGGCGCAGGGGATTGATGGGGTGTGGGTCAATGGGGTGTTGAGTTATCGCGATGGGCAGGCGAATGGGCGTCGGGAAGGGCGGTTTCTCGCGCGGAAAGGGGATTTGCGTGACAACTTTCGCTGACGTTTCGCGGAGTACGTCACAGTGATGGCACATTGCAATTAAAGAAAGCCATCGCCAAGCCGAATTGCTGACATCCAGCCCAGCTAAACTCTTGGGCCAACCAGTCAGGGAGCACCCCATGAGCTTCGGCAAAACCACTCCGATCCTGCGGATCTTCGATGAAGCCAAGGCTTTGGAATTCTACGTCGACTTCCTCGGCTTCAAGGTCGATTGGCAGCATCGCTTCGAAGCGAACTTCCCGTTGTATGTGCAGGTATCCCGTGGCGAGTGCGTGCTGCACCTGTCCGAGCATCATGGCGATGCGACGCCGGGTTCGGCGTTGCGCATCGAGACCGATGAGCTGGAGGCGTTTCAGCAGCAGTTGGTGGCCAAGAATTACAAGTTCTCGCACCCACAGATTCAGGCGATGCCGTGGGGCAGCCAGGACATGACGATTGCGGATCCGTTTGGTAATCGGTTGGTGTTTACCAACGCGATCAGTGTTTGAGCTGAGAAGAGCCCCTCACCCTAACCCTCTCCCGGAGGGAGAGGGGACTGACCCTGGGATATTCGAGTAATACGCCGACCTGAACCTCCTTTACCGAATCCATAATCGACTCGGTCATTCAGGTCGATGTACGACGCCAGACACCTCGATCGGCCCCCTCTCCCTCCGGGAGAGGGTTGGGGTGAGGGAAAAAGATTCACGCCATACAAAAAAGCCCGCTGCCAAACCACTAAGGTTTTGCCGCGGGCTTTTTCGTTACTCGGTTGGCACTAACTGATCCAGCACCCGATTGACGGCGACTTCCGCCACCATCACCACTTGTGCGATGCCTTGCAGGGTCTTGCGGTGCGAGCCTTCCAGCAGGCCGGCGAAGTCGTTGAGCATCACGGTGGCCGAGCCAAGGGATTCGCAGGCATCGGCCAGCAACGGTTCGGTGCCGCTGGCCGGGTTGGCCATGTAGAGACGATTCGGCTGGTACGGGGTGGCCATGATGGCGGGCGTCGGTGGGCCGAGGTAGTGGTCAAGGGCACGCTCGGCGGCTTCGTGGAATTTCTTTGAGTCGGGGGATTCGTAGGGGGAGGCCGCGTCGGTGGGCGGCGGGTTGGGTGTAACTTTGAACATTTGCCAGATCCTCATTGAGGGCTGGCCGCCGTTTCCCTACTAAAAGAAATGGAGGCAGCCGTGCGCAGGTTAGTAGACCGGGGATCTGGGAAACCGGCGCGCCCGAGGGCGCCCTGCGCACAGCCACCATAACGTTCAGGCAAGACCTGACTGTCTGATGAGCGATACGCCCCAAAAACCTCGGGCTACTAAACCCGATCACTGGAAATCAGCGACGGACTCAAGTTACCGACGGGCTTCAGGGCGCACAAGCCGGCGGATTCTGGCGTAGCCGTAGGCAGTGGCGCAAGGATTTGTAGGCAGTAGGGCGTAACACTGAGTGTCTTTAAACTGGTGTGCTGGAAGGTGTTTATTGCGCTACAGAAGCGGAGGATTTGTCTGTCGGATTGAGGTGAGGCGACTGGCGCCTTCGCGAGCAAGCCCGCTCCCACAG
>NZ_JANLOG010000084.1:0-29415 GCF_025466205.1 Pseudomonas sp. 13B_3.2_Bac1 | reverse complement strand
TAGAAGTTTTCGAAGATTTCTTCAACAACTTCAACCACTTGCGCTTCCGATCTCTCGTTAGCGGGAGGCGAATTCTACAGCGTTACACGCTGCTGTCAACCCCTCTTTTTCTCCGCTTTCGACCGAGAAGATCGAACCGTCAAAAGAGCCAAACATCACCGCTCTTTCAACTCCTTCCAGGCTTCGATGAACTCAAGCAACCCGCTATCGAAAACTGCGTAACTCATTGAATCTCAAGGAGTTTTCCGTTTCGACCGCGCCGGAAGTGGGGCGAATTATAGACCTCCAGAATCTGCCGTCAACCGTTAATTTCAGTTTTATTGCAAAACCTGCTTTTTGGTCAGCAAACGCGGGATTCGACGCGCAACCGCAGGTACACGCATCAGTAAAAGCACCGCACCTATAAAGGCATAGATCGCCCACTCCTTGAGATCAGCACGCACGATCCACAGCATATGCAGCAATCCCAGCCCGAGAATCACATACACCAACCGATGCAATTTCTTCCAGCGCACACCCAAACGCCGCTGACTGTAGCGATTGGAAGTCACCGCCAACGCCAACAGACCAAGGAAAGCCAACGTCCCCACAATAATGTACGGCCGCTTACGCAACTCCACGCCCAACTGCGACCAGTCGAAACCGAGAATAAACGCCATATAGCTGAACAGATGCAGAACCACATAAGCAAAACACCAGAGTCCCAATTGACGGCGCACAGCAATCCACCCTGCCCACCCCGTCAATTTCTGCAGCGGCGTCATGCTCAACGTGATCAACAGCAATACCAGCGTCCCCAGCCCCAATCGATCAACCAGCACCTTGCCAGGATCCGGACCGAGCACATCGGCAAACGCCTGATAAAACCAAAGCAATGGCCAGGTCGCCGCCGCAATGAAAACGCCTACACGCCAGAACGGATATCGCATCAGTAGTTCTTCCGCAAATCGAGCCCTGTATATAAAGAAGCAACTTCATCCGCATAGCCGTTGAACATCTGTGTATCACGCACATTCGGCTTGAACAGACTGTTCGGCAGACGCCGTTCCCGCGCCTGAGTCCAGCGCGGATGATCGACCGTGGGATTCACGTTGGCATAAAACCCGTATTCATCAGCCGCGATGCTCTGCCAGGTGGTCTTGGGCTGTTCGCTGACCAGACTTATCCGCACAATCGACTTCACACTTTTGAAGCCGTACTTCCACGGCACCACCAGACGCAGCGGCGCACCATTCTGATTCGGCAACTCGCGGCCATACATGCCTACCGCCAGAATCACCAAGGGATTCATCGCCTCATCCAGGCGCAAGCCTTCTACATAAGGCCAGTCGATCAGGGCAAAACCCGAGCGCTGCCCTGGCATGCTCTTGGGATCCTGCAGGGTTTCGAAGCGAATGTATTTGGCGTCAGAGGTCGGTTCGACCTGCTTGAGCAGCGCAGAAATCGGAAAGCCAATCCACGGGATGACCATCGACCACGCTTCAACACAGCGAAGGCGATAGATACGCTCCTCCAACTGGTACGGTTTCATGAAGTCTTCCAGCGCATAACGCCCGGGTTTGCCCACTTCCCCATCGACGACAACGCTCCACGGCTCGGTTTTCAGCGAACCGGCATTGGCAGCCGGATCGCCCTTGTCGGTGCCGAACTCATAGAAGTTGTTGTAGTGGGTCGCGTCTTTATAAGGCGTGATCGCCTCATCCTTGACGTTGACTGCGCCCCATTTAGTAGCGGGGAGCTTATCGGCAAACCAGGCAGGCGCCTTGCCCGGCTCGACATCGGCATAACGCGCCGCGTCTTCAGCGCTGGCCCAACGCGGCAGGCTGCTCACGGCGATACCGGCAGCGGTAGCTCCGAGCAATTGGCGACGAGAAAGATAAATGGCTTCAGGCGTGACATCCGACTCATGGCAGTCGGACGCTTTGGGGATTTTGATCAGCATGGCAACTCCGCAGCTTTGGAGGACAGATGCACCCATAGACTGCGGAGTATGCGGGAAATTACATCACTCGGCGTTTTTGTGACGACGAAGATGCAACAGATATTGCACCGGGCCGGAAGCCGCGTAAGCGAGGAACACCAGTAGCAAAATGCGCGGTGGATCGCTGAACACCACGGCGAACACCAGCACCACGGCGAGAATCGCCACGAACGGCACACGGCCCTTCAAATCCAGCTCCTTGAAGCTGTTGTACTTGATGTTGCTGACCATCAGCATGCCGGCAGCCGCCACCATCAGCGCGACCAGGAACGACATCTTCGACCCCTGAATGCCGTAATCGCTGAACGCCCAGACGATCCCAGCGACCACGCCGGCAGCTGCCGGGCTGGCCAGACCGATGAAATAGCGCTTGTCCGCCGTACCGACCTGCGTATTGAAACGCGCCAGACGCAATGCCGCGCCGGCTACATAGATGAAGGCAACCATCCAGCCGACCTTGCCCATGTCGCCCAATGCCCAGCCAAAGGCCAGCAGCGCCGGTGCGACACCGAAAGCGACCATGTCGGACAGCGAGTCATACTCGGCGCCGAAGGCACTTTGCGTATTGGTCATGCGCGCGACACGCCCATCAAGACCATCGAGCACCATGGCCACGAAGATTGCGATCGCAGCGAAGGCGAAATACTTGCTCGCGTTCGCAGAGTCCCCGGCGCTCAAGGCAGCCTGGGCACTCATCGAGTTGATGATGGAATAAAACCCTGCGAACAGGTTCGCAGTGGTGAACAGATTCGGCAGCAGATAGATACCACGATGCCGGACTTTACGACCTTCTGCGTCGTGCCCTTCCTCGACATGTTCATCGATGGGCAGCAGGCTTTCGGCGTCAGAAGCCTGGTTCGGCTCTTCGGGACGTTCGCTCATGGACATTACCTTGCAACGGTTTGGAAAGTTTCGACAGGTGCCTGTGACGACGGTTCGGCCACAAACGATGCAGCTTTATACCAGAACCATCGGTTTCAAACGAAAAAACGCGGCCGAAGCCGCGTTTTTCGTACAAGGATGACGACTTAGTTTTTGGCTTTGTCGACGATCTTGTTGGCACCGATCCACGGCATCATGGAGCGCAGTTGCTCGCCGATGATTTCGATACCGTGAGCGGCGTTGTTACGACGCTTGGCGGTCATCGAAGGGTAGCCGGTTGCGCCTTCGCTGATGAACATTTTGGCGTATTCGCCGTCCTGAATACGTTTCAGGGCATTGCGCATGGCCTGACGGGATTCGGCGTTGATCACTTCCGGACCGGTCACGTACTCGCCGTACTCAGCGTTGTTGGAGATCGAGTAGTTCATGTTGGCGATACCGCCTTCGTACATGAGGTCAACGATCAGTTTCAGTTCGTGCAGGCACTCGAAGTAGGCCATTTCCGGCGCGTAGCCAGCTTCAACCAGAGTTTCGAAACCGGCTTTGACCAGTTCAACGGTACCGCCGCACAGTACGGCTTGTTCGCCGAACAGGTCGGTTTCGGTCTCGTCCTTGAAGGTGGTTTCGATGATGCCGGTACGACCGCCACCCACACCAGCTGCGTAGGACAGTGCAACGTTTTTGGCGTTACCCGAGGCGTCCTGGTAGATCGCGATCAGGTCAGGGATACCGCCGCCCTTCACGAACTCGGAACGTACGGTGTGACCCGGAGCTTTCGGCGCGATCATGATCACATCGAGGTCGGCACGCGGAACAACCTGGTTGTAGTGGATCGCGAAGCCGTGGGAGAAGGCCAGGGTGGCGCCTTTCTTGATGTTCGGCTCGATTTCGTTCTTGTACAGCGAGGACTGGAACTCGTCCGGGGTCAGGATCATGACCAGATCGGCAGCAGCTACAGCGGAAGCAACGTCGGTCACTTTCAGGCCGTGGGCTTCGGCTTTGGCAACAGTGGCCGAACCTTTACGCAGACCGACGGTAACGTCGACACCGGAATCTTTCAGGTTGCACGCTTGAGCGTGGCCTTGGGAGCCGTAACCGATGATGGCAACTTTCTTGCCCTGGATGATCGACAGGTCGCAGTCTTTATCGTAGAAAACTTTCATGAATTTCCCCTATATATCCAGGCCGTTCAGGCCATTCGCTAATTTGGTTTAGATGCTGAGTACTTTGTCGCCGCGGGCAATGCCGGTCACGCCGCTACGGACGGTTTCCAGAATCGATGCGGTGCCGATGGACTGAATGAAGCTGTCGAGCTTGTCGCTGGTACCGGTCAATTGAACGGTATACACGCTGGCGCTGACATCGACGATCTGTCCACGGTAAATATCGGTGGTGCGTTTGATCTCGGCGCGCTGGGCACCAGTGGCCTTGACCTTGACCAGCATCAGCTCGCGCTCGATGTGAGCGCTTTCCGACAGGTCCACCAGCTTGACCACTTCGATCAGCTTGTTCAGGTTTTTGGTGATCTGCTCGATGATTTCATCGTGGCCGACAGTGGTCAGCGTCAGACGCGACAGCGTCGGGTCTTCGGTTGGGGCCACCGTCAGGCTTTCAATGTTGTAGTTGCGCTGCGAGAACAGGCCGACTACGCGAGACAAAGCGCCGGGTTCGTTTTCCAGAAGCAGGGAAATAATGTGCCGCATGATTAAGTACGCTCCGTCTTGCTCAGCCACATATCGCGCATGGAGCCGTCTTTGATCTGCATCGGATAGACGTGCTCGCTGGTATCGACCGAAATATCGATCACCACCAGACGATCTTTCATGGCGAACGCCTCTTCCATCTTCGACTTCAAATCTTTCGAATCGGTGATGCGCACGCCGACGTGACCGTAGGCTTCAGCCAGTTTGACGAAGTCAGGCAGCGACTCCATATAAGAGTGCGAGTGGCGGCTGCCATAGCTCATGTCCTGCCACTGACGAACCATCCCCAGAACGCCGTTGTTCAGGATGACGATTTTCACAGGCAAGCCATATTGCAGGCAGGTCGACAGCTCCTGGATGTTCATCTGGATGCTGCCTTCGCCGGTGACGCAGGCAACGTCGTCATCCGGGAAGCTCAACTTGATGCCCATGGCCGCCGGAAAACCGAAGCCCATGGTGCCCAGGCCACCGGAGTTGATCCAGCGGTTCGGCTTGTTGAACTTGTAGTACTGCGCAGCGAACATCTGGTGCTGGCCCACGTCGGAAGTGATGAAGGCATTGCCCTTGGTCACTTCGCACAGGGTCTCGATCACGGTCTGCGGCTTGATCAGGCTGCCGTCGCCCTTATCATAAGGGAACAGGCCGCGATCACCGCGCCATTCATCGACTTGCTTCCACCAACTGGCAACGGACTCCTTGTTCGGGGTCTCGCCGATTTCCTTGAGGATCGCGACCATTTCAGTCAGGACACTCTCAACCGGACCAACGATTGGCACGTCGGCCTTGATGGTCTTGGAGATAGAAGCCGGGTCGATGTCGATGTGGATGATCTTGGCATTCGGGCAGAACTTCGCCGCGCCGTTGATCACACGGTCATCGAAACGTGCGCCGACAGCCAGGATCACGTCGGCATGGTGCATTGCCAAGTTGGCGGTGTAGCTGCCGTGCATGCCGAGCATGCCGATGAACTGACGGTCGGTGCCTGGGAAACCACCCAGGCCCATCAAGGTGTTGGTCACTGGCAGGTTGAGCATTTTGGCCAGTTCGGTCAGCGGTGCGGAACCGTTGCCCAGGATCACGCCGCCACCGGAATAAAGCACTGGGCGTTTGGCCGCCAGGAGCATTTCTGCCGCTTTGCGGATCTGCCCGGAGTGGCCGCGAACGGCCGGGCTGTAGGAACGCAGCTTGGCTTTTTTCGGGAAGACGTATTCGAACTTCTCGGCCGGGTTGGTCATGTCTTTCGGGATATCGACCACGACCGGACCTGGACGACCGGATTGTGCAAGGTAGAAGGCCTTCTTCATGACTTCCGGGATTTCCGAGGCGTGCTTGATCATGAAGCTGTGCTTCACGATCGGCCGGGAGATACCGATCATGTCGGTTTCCTGGAACGCGTCGGTGCCGACCATGGTGCTTGGCACCTGACCGGAAATGATCACCATTGGAATCGAATCCATATAGGCGGTGGCGATACCGGTGATGGCGTTTGTGGCGCCTGGACCGGAAGTCACCAATACCACGCCGGCTTTACCGGTGGCACGGGCGTAGCCGTCAGCCATATGGGTAGCCGCTTGCTCGTGACGAACCAGGATGTGAGTCACTTCCGGTTCTTTGAACAGGGCATCGTAAACATGAAGGAGAGCACCACCCGGGTACCCGTAGATATATTTGACGCCTTCGTCACGCAAGAAGCGGACGAGCATCTCACCGCCAGATAAAAGCTCCACGTTGTTCACCTCTAAAACGCCAGAATACCGTCCACACAAAAGGGGCGGGTCTTAATAGGTTTACTTCTCGGCAGAGCATGAGCGACGGTGGTCGCCGACTACGTCAGCACTGACTGAGCAAGTATTGGGATCGTCCCAAGTGTTGCGGGCCTTTCCCACCCAGCGCGAGGTAACGCGTTGCGGGTGTAACAGGTCGACGCGGATATGCGCCTCATGATCTACCGAGTGGGTCTGCTTCTGGCAGTCCCTCTACAGCGGACTTTGGATTCTTCTGTTTCGCCCTCTCCAAGTCAAGCCGTCAATGTGCTTAATTGTGGGTAAGCACATGAGAACGCAAGAAAAAACCTGAAAACCGCTACTCTGTTAGTGTCAATTGCGCAATTTTGCCAAGGAATCAGCATGCGAACGCTCCTCGTCACACTGCTGATCGGTCTCAGCCCGTGGTGCATGGCCGGTCAGATTTACAAATGGGTCGATGCCCAAGGCGTCACTCACTTCGATGCGCAGCCGCCGCAAGGTCAGCCGGCGACGACCATACAGACGCCCTCCTCGCCCCTGCCGAAACCTGCCGCCATCCCTGACAGCGGTGCGTTGGGCGATCAGAAAGCCATCGACGACAAGGTGAAGAAGCAGGTGACCGAGCAGCAGGCGCAGCTCAAGGCGTTTTGCGAGCAGGCACGGACGAACCTGGCGCAATTGCAGAACAATCCGCGTTTGAGGGAGGAAGTGGAGGGAGAACTGAGGCGTCTCGACGATGCACAACGGCAGGAGCGCATTGTCGAAGCGCAGAAGCAGATTGCGCAGAACTGCGAATAGACACCTGTAGGAGCTGCGATCTTTTGACCTTGTTTCCAAGAGCAGATCGAAAGATCGCAGCCTGCGGCAGCTCCTACAAGGGATCGGTTCTAGCGGGAAGCGGTGATCAGCAGGTCAAACTCTTTGAGCAACACCTGCAATTGCCGATCCTTGCCCTGCAGATTGCGCTGGGCAAAGACCATTTCGGCCATTTCCTGAATGCCCGAGGCATTGGGTAACGGCAGATCCTGCTCGAGAATCATCTTCATCCGAGGCAGGAAGATCCATTGCAGCCACTGCTCGAAATCCAGCGTGTCGACCGAAAACGGCTCGACACTGCTCAAGGCTTCGACCGATGGCTGAACGTCATCCCACCAACCCTGCGCGCGCAGTTCGCGCTCGATCAACAGCAACTGATCGGCAATTTTCGGGAAACGGCGATCCATCACAGCGAAACCTTGGCCTTCTGACGGGCCTGAGCGGCGCCGGCGGAATCGCCTTGTTTCTCACGGGACTGAGCGATGATTTCCCACAGGTTGGCCTGCAAGTCCGGACGACCGTTGGCCATGGTCAGCGCCCGACGGGCGAACTGCTCGGCCTGTGGCGCATCACCTTGAGCCATGCGTACTTGCGCCAAGCGGTAAAGCACTTGCGGCTCACGCGGGGCAACGCGTTGAGCGCGCTCCAGGCTGGAGGACGCGCCGTTGAGGTCGCCACCCGCCTGCTGCTGTTGCGCCGTGGTCAGCAAGGCGAGCACCGGGCCATCCAGTTGTTCGTCAGCCGACAGACCGCCGCCACTGCTGGCCGAAGGAATGCCGCTTGGGGTCGAAGGCATGCTGTAGCTGCCGGAGTTGATCGGCGCCGACTCGACCGGCGACGGGTTGTACGGCCCCGCGGTGATACCGCCGGACGCTGGCCCCGGAACGATCGGCGACGAGCTGATCGGCGTCGAAGTTGTCGCGCCACCGCCCGGCACCATCACTACCACACCGGTGTCGCCTTGCGGGATGGCCTGGGATTGCGCCTGATCCTGCACCGGGCGTTTGACTGTCGTCTTGCGGAAGCCGCCGTTGGCCGACAGGCGTTCGCTGTTGGACACGGTCGTGCCGGCATCCACCACCGGGATCGAACCACGCTGTACGGTAGAGCAGCCGCTGAGCAAAGCCACGGCAGTCACCGCTGGAATCAACCACTTGTTCACTTGAAACCCTCTTTGCTTAATTCATCCAGCCCTTGACCCAATCCATCACCGACTCTGGCGAAGCAGGCGTTTCGCTTGCACACGAGGCGCCGGGTGGCGGTTCGCTGCCGCGAATATACGGCATCTGCACCGCCCCCGGACAGTTGGCATCGGAGCCTTGCCCGGTACGCGAATCGACCCACGCCTGGACGATGTTGTCCGGCTGCGGCATGTCCAGCGGCAGCGGATCGGCCTTGCGCATGAAACTGGTCCAGACCTGCAACGCGCCAGTCGCACCGGTGAACGGGGTCTTGCCGTTGTCGTCACGACCCAGCCAGACCACCGCCAACAGATCCTGACTGAAACCGGCGAACCAGCTGTCGCGCGAATCGTTACTGGTACCGGTCTTGCCGGCCAGCGTCAGGGTCTTGGGCAGCACGTTGTAAACCGAGCTGCCGGTACCTTCACGCATTACCCGCTGCATGGCGTTCTGGATCAGGTAGATAGAGGCCGGATCGAAACGCTGTTGAATCTGGAACGGATAACGCTTGAGCGGTTCGCCATCGGCGGTCAGTACGCTACGGATCCCGCGCATCGGCGTATTGAAACCGCCGTTGGCCAGGGTCTGGTACATGGTCGCCACTTCGATCGGGGTCATGCCGCCAGCGCCCAGCAACATCGACGGGAATGCCGGGAATTCCCGCGTAACGCCCAGGCGTCCCAAGGTCTTGAGCACGTTCGGCACGCCTACTTCCAGGCCCAGACGCGAGGTCGACAGGTTGTAGGAATGCGCCAGGCCCTGATAGAGGAACACGGTGCCGTGGGAGCGACGGTCATAGTTCTGTGGTTTCCACACCTGACCGTCCGCCCCCTTGACCGCCAGCGGTTCGTCCGACAGCCAACTGGTCAGCGTGTACTGGCTCGGTTTCTCCAGCGCGGTCAGATAGACCGCCGGCTTGATCAGCGAGCCCACCGGCCGCACCGCATCCAGCGCCCGGTTGAAACCGGCAAAACTGGCCTGCCGGCTGCCGATCATGGCCTGGACTTCGCCGGTCTCCGGGTTGGTCACGACCATCGCCGCTTCCACGTCATCGGAGCCCTTGCGTCCGGCCAGGCGTTTAAAGGTGTCATTGACCGACGCCTCGGCCTTCATCTGCAGAATCGGGTCGAAACTGGTGAAGATCCGCAGGCCTTCTTCGGTCAAGTCTTCGTCGCGGTAGTCTTCGCGCAACTGGCGTTTGACCAGATCGATAAAGCCCGGGAACGAGCTGTCGGCGAGCTTGCCGCGAGTGGTGACACCCAGTGGCATTTTCTTCGCCGCTTCGACCTGCTCGGCAGTCGCCACGCCCTGCTGCTCAAGCACGTCGAGCACCAGGTTACGCCGCTCCAGCGCACGTTCCGGGTTGCGACGCGGGTTGTAGTAGGACGGTCCTTTGACCATGCCGACCAGCAACGCTACCTGATGCAGCTTCAGCTCGGACAATGGCTGACCGAAGAAGAACTGACTGGCCAGACCAAAGCCGTGCACCGCACGCTGACCGTCCTGCCCGACGAAGACTTCGTTGAGGTAGGCCTCAAGAATTTCCTTCTTGTCGTAGTGCAGCTCCAGCAGCATCGCCATCATCGCTTCGGTGAGCTTGCGGCTCAGGCTGCGCTCGTTGGTGAGGTAGAAGTTTTTCACCAACTGCTGGGTCAGCGTACTGCCACCCTGGGTCATCTTGCCGCCAGAGGTATTGACCCAGATGGCCCGGGCAATCGACTTCGGCGACACGCCCCAGTGACTGTAGTAGTCCCGGTCTTCCACCGCGATCAGAGTATCGAGCAGGTACGGCGGCACCTGATCGATCTTGATCAGGATGCGGTCTTCAAGGTTTTTCGGATAAATGCCGCCAATCAACAGCGGCTCCAGCCGCACCACGGACAATTTCGCACCGTTGAGCCCCGAGAGCTCGGCCACATAGTCGCCGGAGAAGCGCACGCGCACCGGCTGGGCTTTTTCCAGGCCTTCATAGAACTGGAAGCCACGGGTGTTCAGATCAACGGTATTGCCGTTGACGGCAGCAGCGCCGGGGCCATTGCTCACGGCTTCGCGGCGATAGCCCAAGGCATCGAGCTCGGTGAGGAAATCTTCCTTGCTCAGCTTTTGTCCGACGAACAGCTCAAGCGGACGCGCGTATACCTTGGCCGGGATGGTCCAGCGCTTGCCGGAGAACTTCTCCTGCACCACGGCATCGAGGTAAACGGCGAAGCCAGCCAGCACCACAAGGCCGACCAGACTGAGTTTAATGGCCCAACCCAGCCATGGGCGCAGGCCCTGGGAAGGTGGTTTTTTCTTGGTACGGGGGGATCGAGTTCGAGTCATGGCGGCGGATTATACGCACTTTATTCATACTCAACAGGAGCGCTCCGAGGTTTGCGTCAGGCTGGCGAGCGGCCATAATGGCGACCTCGAATTTCCCAGTCTCTGAAGGATCGCCCGTGAGCCAGTCACTGATCGCTGCCCTGCAAAACCCGGCCCTCTACCCGCACCCCGTCGAAGGGTTCCAGGTCATCGAAACCCATATCTCGTGGGTGATCCTCACCGGCCCGTTCGCTTATAAAGTGAAGAAGCCGGTGAATTTCGGCTTCCTCGACTTCACCAGCCTTGAATCGCGTGCGCACTTCTGCGCTGAAGAGCTGCGTCTGAACCAGCGCCTGACCGAAGATTTATATCTGGACGTGTTGCCGGTGACCGGCAGTGTCGAAGCGCCACAACTGGGCGGCGACGGCCCGGTGATCGAATATGTGCTGAAAATGCGTCAATTCCCACAGACCGGCCTGCTCAGCACCTTGCAAGCCAACGGCGAGCTGACCACTCAGCACATCGACGAAATGGCCGAGCAGATCGCCAAATTCCACCTCAGCGCGCCAAAAGTCCCGGCCGAACACGACGCCGGCACGCCGGACAGCGTGATGGCCCCGGTGCGCCAGAACTTCGAACAGATCCTGCCGTTCCTCAGCGACAAAAATGATCTGTTGCAACTCGAGGCACTGAAAGCCTGGGCCGAAAGCAGCTTCGATCGTCTCAAGGCACTGTTCAGCCAGCGCAAGGCCGAGGGTTTCACTCGCGAATGCCACGGCGACATCCACTTGGGTAACGCCACTGTCATCAATGGCAAAGTGGTGATCTTCGACTGCATCGAGTTCAACGAACCGTTCCGCTTCACCGACGTCTGGGCCGACACCGGTTTCCTGGCGATGGACCTGGAAGACCGTGGCCTGAAATCTCTGGCCCGCCGCTTCATCAGCCAGTACCTGGAGCTGACCGGCGACTATCAAGGCCTGGAAGTGCTGAACTTCTATAAAGCCTACCGCGCACTGGTTCGTGCCAAAGTCGCGCTGTTCAGCATGCCGGCGGATGCCACCCCGGTGCAGCGCGCAACCACCCTGCGCCAGTACCGCAACTACGCCAACCTGGCGGAAAGCTACAGCACCATTCCTTCGCGCTTCATGGCCATCACCCACGGCGTATCGGCTGTCGGCAAGAGCCACGTGGCGATGCGTCTGGTCGAAGCGCTGGGCGCGATTCGCCTGCGTTCCGACGTCGAGCGCAAGCGCCTGTTCGGCGAGCAGACCGTAGTCAACGACGTGCAGGCCGGGATTTACAGCGCCGACGCCAGCGCCGCCACTTATGCCCGTCTGCATGAGATTGCCGGAGTGATTCTGCACGCCGGTTTCCCGGTAGTGATCGATGCGACCTACCTCAAGCGCGAGCAACGCGACAACGCCGCTCAAGTCGCCGAAGCCACCGGCACGCCGTTCCTGATTCTCGACTGCAACGCACCGCAAGCCGTGATCGAGAGCTGGCTGGCGATTCGTCAGGCTGACAAGAAAGATCCTTCCGACGCCACGCTGGCGGTAATCGAGGCCCAGCAGGCCAGCCGCGAAGCGCTGACGCCAGAAGAAATTCTGCGCAGCAAACGCGTACAGACCAATGAAAGCGGGACCCTCGACACCGTAGTGGCGCAGATCCGCCAGCGCCTGCCAGGCCTGTAAGAAACTATTTCGGCCGTGAAGCCCTCGCTTGCTTCACGGCCGTCAAATAGTGGCACTATACTGGCGTCATAAAACCAACAGGTGATGTGACATGAGCCAGCCGAAACTTCTCGACACCCCGCTTTATGCCCTGCTGCACAAAGACGACATCGCAGGCTTCAACAAGGAACGCCCGAACGACGGCCCGATCGACATGGTTGGTGGCGACTTCCGTGGTCTCGACTTGCGTGAACTGAACGCCGATGGCGTGGATTTCCGGGACGCCTACTTCCGCTCTGCCGATTTGCGTGGCATCGACTTCCGTAATGCATCACTCGAAGGCGCGAGCCTGGCCCATGCGCAGATTTCCGGAGCGTACTTCCCGCCGGAACTGAGTGCCGACGAGATACTGATGTCGATGAATTTCGGCACCCGCCTGCGCTATCGCACTCGCTGATAATTTTTATCTTTCTCTGACCCGACGCCTTTCCCGTGTGGGAGCGGGCTTGCTCGCGAAGGCGTAGTGTCAGTCGATACATCTGGTGGCTGACAGGACGCCTTCGCGAGCAAGCCCCGCTCCTACATGTTTCCGCGTTTCTTCCCTCCTTTCTGCGTTCGCAGCCCCTTTCTTAGAAGCGTTTGCGTCGAATCCGACCAAACAACCACGCTTTTCCTACTGATGGCTACACTCCTGAGAAGATCGCCCACGCACCATTCGGCCGTCGCAAGGAGGCTTGATGAATGATGAACTGCAACACCTGAAGAATCTTGGCAAGACGTCGGCGCAATGGCTGCATGCCGTGGGTATCCACAGCGCCTCGGACTTGCGTCGCCTGGGGGCGGTGGACGCCTATCGGGCCGTGCGTACCCGCGGGTTTCGCGCATCAAAGGTGTTGTTGTACGCGATCGAAGGGGCGCTGATGGATATGCACTGGAACGACATCCCGGCCGAACGCAAAGACGCCTTGAACAAGCAGCTCGAAGCCATCTCCTCGCGTCACAAGAACTGAACAGGCGCTGACGGCCATGTATCTGCTCGGGGAACAATCAGCACCTGTCGATGCACTGATCAATCGTTTGCAGAGTTTGCCTGCAAGCTGGCTCGAGGGGCTTTCGCCGTGCGGGCCAGCCTTTGAGCCAGAAATCTCTGACGACCTGATGGCACAGCTCCCACATGATCAGCTGTTTCTACTGACAGAAGGCGTCATCAACGGCTACATCGGCGGCCGTGCGCTGTTTTACTGGCAGGAAGGCGATCTGATCGGTCTGCAGCAAGGTGACGCCTGGGCCGATTGCCGTCTGCGCAGCGACGGGCCATTGCGCTTGCTGCCCTATCGGCGAACCGAACTGTTCCAGCATTTATATGCCGAGCCGGGCCGGGCCGAACAGTGGCTTGAGTATCTGCTGGGGCAGATGGCGCTGCTGGCTCACGCGGTGGCCGAACTGAAACCGCGGGAGTTCCGCAGCACCAATGGTTTTAAACGGGTCGAGAGCGGTGAGGTGCTGATCCAGCAGGGCGATGCCGCCGATCACGTTTTCGTGATCATCGATGGGCATGCCGAAGCGTTCGTGGATGGACACAAGGTTGGCGAAGTGCCCAAGGACGAGATTTTCGGCGCCATGGCGGTGTTCACCGGTGAGCCACGCAATGCGACGGTCATCGCTCGCGAGCCGAGCACGGTGATGCTGATTCCCGGCGAGCAGTTTCTGAGCATGACCCGCACCAATCCGAAGATCGCGCACAGCCTGATTGAGAGCATGGCCAGGCGCATCGGCCAGCTTAATCAGCAGATCACGCAACTGAGTGCGATCAAAGCTCCACGTTGAGTCCCTTGTTTCCGGGGCATTCCAGCCATTTGCACGACTAAATCAAGCAAACGGAAAAACAGTGGTTGACTCGGTAATGAGAATCGCTATGATTATCACAACTGGTCGCGAGATCAGTCGATATTCTGAAAAGCCCTTGGTTCGGACTCTCAGATTATCTCCTCATCAGGCTAATCACGGTTATTTGACCCGGTTTTTACCGGGTCTTTTTTTGCCTGTGGAAAAGTCATTGGCCAAATTGTTTGCGCATCTGCGCGCAGTAATCCTGCGCGGGCGTGGCCGGGGTGTACCAGACGAAATCAGCCATCGCCGCAGTCACTTCAGCGCCCTGCTCGGCCAGCATCAGCACCGTTGGTGCCCGGGCCGCGCCCAGATCCAGCACATGCAGCGGCACGCCAACATCCTTGCGCGCATGCCAGCCCCCCGCCAACAGTAACGCCGGCGTCGGTGCCGCCATCAAGCGTTCGGCCATACGCCGATCCCGCTGTTGTTGAACAGCAAGCATCGCCGGCATCTGTGATTTGGGCAGCAAGCCGCAATGTGAGTCGCTGATCTGTTCGAGCAGCGTGGCTTTCACCAATGCCGCATTGCTGCGAACACCGCTCAGGGCTGGCGACTGGCGGTAGACAGCGCGGATTTCGCCGTCATCCAGATTGGCCGCCAACAGCGGATAGGGTTGCGTGAGGGCAAACCGAATGATCGGTCCATAGAGATTCCAGTCCCAGCCATCCTGCCAGGCCAACGCGGTGGGAAGATCAGTAGGGAGCGCTGCTGCATGGCGAACCTGGTCAACGTTCGGCTGTTGCTTCGGCGTGAGCATTTCCAGCAGCAGACTGCCCTGAGGACGCTGCTCCCCAAGCGCCTGCAACAGCCACAACTGCGCGGCGTGGTGATCGGCGTTGTCATGCTGCTCGCCGATGATGAGCAATTGCGGCCCTGACAGACGCGTCAGCAGTTCCTGTGCCGTCAGTATCTGGCCGCTGTGCAGATCACGAAATTCGCCACTGATTGGCGGGGGCGGGGCAACATGCTGACACCCTGCAAGCAGCAACACCGCTAACAACCACATCCCGCGCATACCATCACCTCGATGAGAAATCAGCGGGCGATGATCAGCGGATGCCCACGCTCCGGGTGCGGCTGCACCAATACTTCGAGACCGAACACAGCCTTGAGCGAGTCCGGTCGCAAGACTTGCTGCGGCGTATCCAGCGCCACCGGGCGCCCGCCTTCGAGCAGCAACACCCGATCACAATAGCGCGCCGCCAGATTCAGATCATGCAGGATGACCAGCACCGCCGCGCCACGATCGGCAAACTCGCGCACCGCCTGCAACGTGGTGTGTTGATGCAAGGGATCGAGCATTGAGGTCGGCTCATCCAGCAACAGGGTTTGCCCGGCCTGCCCAGGCCATAGCTGCGCCAGCACCCGCGCCAGATGTACACGCTGGCGCTCGCCGCCCGACAGCGCCAGATAACTGCGCCCGCTCAGATGCCCGGCATCCGCAGCGGCCAGCGCTGCCGCAACGATCTCGTCGTCGCGCGCCCGACCGCTTTGATAAGGCAAGCGGCCCATACCGACCACTTCTTCCACGCGGAAGGCAAAATCCAGCGTCGAAACCTGCGGCAACACCGCCAGACGCTGGGCGCGCTGCGTACCTGTCCAGTGACTCAGCGCCTTGTCATCGAGCAACACCTCGCCCTCACCCGCAGCCAGTTCACCGCACAACGCAGCGAGCAAGGTACTTTTGCCGGCACCGTTCGGCCCGAGCACACCCAGCACCTCACCGGGTTCAAGTTGCAGGGTGACGTCGCTGAGGACTGTCTTGCGCCCGCGACGGATATGCAGATTGTGCGCACGCAGCATCAGGCACGTCCTCGCAGCAGCAAATAGAGGAAGAACGGCGCACCGATAAACGCGGTGACAATACCGATCGGCAACTCCGCCGGCGCCAGCGCCAGCCGCGCCACCAGATCCGCCAGCAACAACAGGCTCGCCCCCGCCAACACTGATGCTGGCAGCAACACCCGGTGATCGGGCCCGGCCAATAAACGCACCAGATGCGGCACTACCAGCCCGACGAAGCCAATCATCCCCGCTGCTGCCACCGCCGCGCCAACACCCAACGCCGTGCAGAACACCAGTTCACGCTTGAGCCGTTCGACATCAATCCCCAGATGCCCGGCTTCGGACTCCCCGAGCAACAGCGCATTCAGCGCTTTGGCACGACGCGGCAGCCACAACGCAACGCCGGTGCTGATGATCAGCAATGGCCACAGCCGCGCATAACTGGCGCCATTGAGGCTGCCCAGATTCCAGAAAGTCAGCGTGCGCAAGGTCGCATCATCCGCCAGATAGGTGAACAGCCCCACCGCCGAGCTTGCCAATGCCGTCAGGGCGATCCCGGCCAGCAGCATGGTCGCGACGTTGGTCTGGCCGTTGCGCCGTCCGAGCCGATAGACCAGCGCCGTCACGCCCAGGCCACCGAGAAACGCGCACGCCGACAACAGATACGGCCCGAACCACTCTGGTAAACCGCCAAAAAACGAACCGCCGACAATCGCAATCGCTGCGCCGAGTGCCGCACCGCTGGACACCCCGACCAGCCCGGGATCGGCCAACGGATTGCGAAACAAGCCCTGCATCGCCACGCCCGACAGCGCAAGCACGCCGCCGACGGCCAGGCCGAGCAAGGTACGCGGCAGACGGATCTGCCCGAGAATCAGCTCAGCCTGCTCCAGACCGTCCGGCGCCAGCGGCACGCCGAGCATGCGCAAGGCCGCGCGCAACGTATCGAACAGCGGCAGGCTCACCGGCCCCAGCGCCAATGACAGCCAGATGGCCAGCAAACACAGGAGCGTCAGGCCGATAAACAGGCTTCGTGGTTTGACCAGCGTGGTCATTGGCCGCTCGCGATCGGGTAGAAACCGTCAGACAAATTCTTCAGTGCCGCCGGCAAACGTGGCCCAAGCCCGCCGACCAGCAGCGTCGGATCCAGCTCCAGCACCCGTCCGGCCTTGGCCGCACGGCTTGAATTGAGAATGGGGTTTTCCTTGAACAACGCCGCTTTTGCCGCCTCGCCGCTCAACGCGCGATCAGCAAACACCAGCACCTCAGGATCGAGCCCGGCCAGCGACTCCACGGAGAACGGCTTGTAACCGGTATGCGTCGCCAGGTTATGTCCGCCGGCCCGTTGCAGCAGCCAGTCGGCGGCAGTGTCCTTGCCGGCAATCAACGGTTTACCGCCGGCATGCCCGATCAATACCAGCACACCGGGCGCCTTATGCCTGGCCTGCAACTCGACGATTCGGGCTTTCTGCGCGGTGAGCTGCTGTTGATAACTTTCCAGCAACTGCGCCGCCTGCGCTTGCGCGCCCAGCAACTGTCCGAGATGCGTAACGTTTTTTTCCAGGGTCGGCAGATCCGGCTGCGCCGAGAACAGTTCAACCTGTACCTTGGCGCTCTTCACCTGAGCAATAACCGGCGGCGGGCCCATTTCTTCGGTACCGATGAGAATGTCCGGGCGCAGGCTGAGAATGTCTTCAGCCGAGAGGCTGCGTTGATAACCGATGCTTGGCAGCTGCTTCAGCGACTGCGGATGCTGGCTGGTGGTGTCGACCCCGACCAGTCTGGATTCGCCACCCAATGCACTCACCCACTCCGAAAGCGCCCCACCGGCGCTGACCCAACGCTGTGGCAAATCGGCAGCTGTCGCCTGAAGGCTGGCGAGCAGTCCGACACACAGCACAGCAACGCGGGTAATCAGGCGCATACGCAGCTTTCCTTGAACAGTTTTCCCGGGCAGCGAACCGGCAGGCCAAGTATCCTTGGCGGCGGCTGCGCACAGTGGGCGAAGGCGGCCATTTGATAATTGTTTGCATTTAAACGTCAAGCTCGGACATTTCCTGAAACGAGCCGACACTTGAGGATAGCCATGAAGTTCTTGTGCGCCGGCACCGATCTCGCTGAGGCCGGCAGCCGCGGTTTCGACATCGACGGCAACAAACTGTTTGCCGTGCGCCGCAATGGTCAGGCCTATGTTTATCTCAACCGTTGCCCGCATCGTGGTGTGGGCCTGGAATGGCATCCCGACCAGTTTCTCGACCCGAGCAACAGCCTGATCCAGTGCGCCACCCACGGCGCACTGTTTCTGATCGAGGACGGCGAATGCGTCGCCGGGCCTTGCGCCGGGCAATCCCTGACCGCCATCCCCTGCCGCGAAGATGCCCAAGGGTTGTGGATAGATGTTTAACCGTTGAGCAAAACGTCCAGCCGCCGGTCGATCACCATCTCTTCGTGGTTCAAACGCACGCCGTAGGCCAGCACCTCGACCCCGCACGCCACCGCTTCACGCAGGGCATCGGCGTAGGCCGAATCGATTTCCTCGGCCGGCCGCACCGCTTCAATCCCGCTGAGATTGACGCAGTACAACTGCACCGCACGAATACCGTCACGAGCCAGATGCGCAAGTTCACGCAGATGCTTGGCGCCGCGCTGGGTGACCGCGTCGGGAAACGCCGCCACGTTGGTTCCATCGAAGCCTAACGTGACGCTTTTTACTTCCACGTAGGCCGGACCGCTCGGGTATTCGAGGCGAAAGTCGATGCGGCTCTTTTCCTGGCCGTACGGCACTTCGCGTTTAAGCGCCGTAAAGCCGTTCAACTCGCTGATGACTCCGGCTTGCAGCGCCTCTTCGACCAGCGCATTGGCGCGCCCGGTGTTCACGCAGAACAGCCGCCCCTGCGGGGTTTCGCCGATTTCCCAAGTGCCGGGCAGCTTGCGTTTCGGATCGTTTGAGCGACTGAACCACACCTGCCCGCCCTCGACCTGACAATTAAGCATCGAACCGGTGTTCGGGCAGTGCAGGGTCAACAACTCGCCATTGACCGTTTCAACATCCGCCAGAAAACGTTTGTAGCGGCGAATCAACCGCGCCTCTTCCAGAGCCGGATAAAAGCGCATCAGCCTTGCCAGCTCTTCAGGCCGCGAGCGATGCGCTCCACCGCTTCCTGTAAGCGAGGGAGGTTTTGCGTGTAAGCAAAACGCACATGGTGGCTGGCCTGATAACGGCCGAAATCCAGCCCCGGGGTGAAGGCAACGTGCTCGGTTTCGAGGAAATGTCGGCAGAACGCGAAGGCATCACCGCCGAACTGGCTGATATCGGCGTACAAATAGAACGCACCTTCAGGCTCGACGGCGATGTTGAAACCCAACTCGCGCAACGCCGGCAGCAGGAAGTCGCGGCGGCGGCCAAATTCGGCGCGGCGCTCTTCGAGGATGGCGATAGTGTCCGGCTCGAAACAGGCCAGTGCGGCGTACTGCGCCATGCTCGGGGCGCTGATGTAGAGGTTCTGTGCGAGCTTTTCCAGCTCACTGACCGCCGCGTCCGGCGCCACCAGCCAGCCGAGACGCCAGCCGGTCATGCCGAAATACTTGGAAAAACTGTTGAGGACAAAGGCGCTGTCATCGACTTCCAGCACGCTGGCGGCATCGGTGCCGTAAGTCAGGCCGTGGTAGATCTCGTCCACCACCAGATGCCCGTGGCGCGCCTTGATCGCTGTGGATAACCCGGCCAGTTCATCACGGGTCAGAATGGTACCGGTCGGGTTGGCCGGCGACGCCACCAACGCACCGACGCTGTCGTGATCCCAATGCCGCGCCACCAGATCCGGGGTCAGTTGGTAACGCACCTCCGGTCCGACCGGAACCAGTTGCGCCGCGCCTTCGACCAGACGCAGGAAGTGCCGGTTGCACGGGTAGCCCGGATCCGCCAGCAGCCAGTGTTTGCCCGGATCGACCAGCAAGGCACTGGCCAGCAATAGCGCACCGGAGCCACCCGGGGTGATCAGGATCCGCCGCGGATCGATGTTCAGGCCGTAACGCGATTGATAGAACCCGGAAATCGCCTCGCGCAGCTCGGGAATGCCGCGCGCGGCGGTGTAGCGCGTCTTGCCCGCCGTCAGCGCCGCTTGCCCGGCACGGATGATCGGCTCGGCCGTGGTGAAGTCCGGCTCGCCGATTTCCAGGTGGATCACGTCGTGACCTTCGGCCTGCAGTTCGTTGGCCCGCGCCAGCAGCGCCATCACATGGAACGGTTCGATCGCACGACTGCGCGCACTGTAGGGCTGAGCCATTGGCCTTCCTTCGACGGGGAAAAAGAAACGATTCTAACCATCTGCCGGAACGAGCGAGAACCCATCGCGGTCACAGCCTCAAGAACGCTGGACTGTAACGATATGAGCGTACGCTCCAGGATTGACTAAAATCAGTGATTGAACAGGCTTTCAACAGCGCCAGACACGGCTTGCCAAACATCTGCAAGCGCCACCCGCCGGGGCCTCGACATCCGGGAGTAGCGCGGGCCGAATTGATCTGGTAAGTTCGCCCGCTTGCAGCCGCAGGGCCGGCAGGTGTCGGTGATGGAGCAATCCTGCGCAATGGATTACAAGAGTAGAGGCGGTCCATTTCATGCCCACCCAAGCAAAGCAACAGCAGCAAGCGACGATCAGCGGCTTCGAACCTTACGTTCCGAAGGCCGGCGAAGAGTACATGGGCGCCCCCATGCGCGCGCACTTCACCAAGATCCTGAACAAGTGGAAACAGGACTTGATGCAGGAAGTCGACCGTACTGTTGATCACATGAAAGACGAAGCGGCCAACTTCCCTGAC
Organism: Pseudomonas sp. 13B_3.2_Bac1; assembly: GCF_025466205.1. NCBI lineage: Bacteria > Pseudomonadati > Pseudomonadota > Gammaproteobacteria > Pseudomonadales > Pseudomonadaceae > Pseudomonas > Pseudomonas sp. 13B_3.2_Bac1. The sequence goes on along the minus strand of NZ_JANLOG010000084.1, from coordinate 8,637 downwards.
CCGGCCGACCGTGCCAGCCAGGAAGAAGAATTCGCCCTTGAGCTGCGCGCCCGCGACCGCGAGCGCAAGTTGATCAAGAAGATCGACAAGACCCTCGAACTGATCCAGGACGAAGAGTACGGCTGGTGTGAATCCTGCGGCATCGAGATCGGCGTCAAGCGCCTTGAAGCCCGTCCTACCGCCGATCTGTGCATCGACTGCAAGACCCTGGCGGAAATCAAGGAAAAGCAGGTCGGCAAGTAATCTCGACCTGAACGAAAAACGGAGCGTGCGAACGCTCCGTTTTTGTTTCTGCCTTTTGCCTTTGCCCTTTTGCCTTGCTTTTGTGGGAGGGGGCTTTGCTCCCGAATGCGGCCGGCCATTCAACATCCAGGTTGTCTGAACTGACGCTTTCGCGAGCAAGCCCGCTCCCACAGGGGTAATCTGCGCGAATCCTGAAAAGTTATATTGTCCACATGACTGCCAAAACCGCCCCCGCCTACATCGGCCGCTTCGCCCCGACCCCCAGTGGCCACCTGCACTTCGGCTCGCTGGTCGCTGCCCTCGCTTCTTATCTCGACGCGCGCGCGGTCGGCGGGCGCTGGCTGGTGCGCATGGAGGATCTCGATCCGCCCCGGGAGGAACCCGGCGCGCAGGCGGCGATTCTCAAGGCGCTGGAAAGCTACGGTTTCGAATGGGACGGCGAGATGGTGCGCCAGAGTGATCGGCACGACGCCTACGCCGAAGTTCTCAACAGTCTGTTCAACCACGGTCTGGCCTACGCCTGCACCTGTTCGCGCAAACAGCTGGAGCCGTACCACGGCATTTACCCGGGCTTGTGCCGCAATGCCGGCCATGAGCAGCAAGACGCGGCGATCCGCCTGCGCGTGCCGGAGCTGGAATACCACTTCATCGACCGCGTGCAGGGCGAGTTTCGCCAGCATCTGGGGCGCGAAGTCGGCGATTTCGTGATTCGCCGCCGCGATGGCCTCTACGCCTATCAACTGGCCGTGGTGCTGGATGACGCCTGGCAAGGCATCACCGACATCGTGCGTGGCGCCGACCTGCTCGACTCCACGCCGCGCCAGCTCTACCTGCAAGAACTGCTGGGCCTGCGCCAGCCGCGCTATCTGCACCTGCCATTGATCACGCAGCCGGACGGCAACAAGCTCGGCAAATCCTACCGTTCGCCGCCGCTTGAGGCCGATCAAGCCACCCCGCTGTTGCTGCGGGCCCTGCGTGCGCTGGGGCAAAACCCTGGTGCCGAGCTTGAATACGCCTCACCGCAGGAATTGCTCAACTGGGGAGCAGCCCACTGGGATGCATCGAAGATCCCGCGCACACTGACCCTGCCCGAAGCGCAACTGCAATGACGACACTTGCAGTCGCGCCGCCATCCGTTACCATCGCCGCACGTTTTCGGGCACGCGCATAAAAAAGAGAGGCCGGGATGTACATCTATCGCTTGGTCCTGCTTCTGGTCGTGGGAATCTATCTGTTTTCGCCAGCCATCATGGATTGGTGGATCGACGCCACGGGCGCCTGGTATCGGCCGTATCTGCTCTGGTTGATCCTGATTGTCGTGACCTTCATCCTGCAGAGCCAAAAAGATGCCGATGAGCTTTAGCCTGACCCAGATGATCCTGATCAGTGCCGCGTACCTGGCGGTGCTGTTCGGCGTTGCCTGGATCAGTGAACGGGGCATGATCCCGCGAGCGATCATTCGCCACCCGTTGACCTACACCCTGTCGCTGGGGGTCTATGCCAGTGCCTGGGCGTTTTATGGCACGGTGGGGCTGGCCTATCAGTACGGCTACGGCTTTCTCTCCAGTTATCTCGGGGTGTCCGGCGCGTTTCTGCTGGCACCGGTGCTGCTGTATCCGATCCTGAAAATCACCCGCACCTATCAACTGTCGTCGCTGGCGGACCTGTTCGCTTTCCGCTTTCGCAGCACCTGGGCCGGCGCGCTGACCACGATCTTCATGCTGATCGGCGTACTGCCGTTGCTGGCGTTGCAGATTCAGGCGGTGGCCGACTCCATCGGCATCCTCACCGGCGAGCCGATCCAGAGCCGCGTCGCGCTGGCGTTCTGTGCGCTGATCATTCTGTTCACGATTTTCTTCGGCTCCCGGCATATCGCCACCCGCGAGAAACACGAAGGGCTGGTGTTCGCGATTGCCTTCGAATCGGTGATCAAACTGATCGCCCTCGGCGGCGTCGGCCTGTATGCGTTGTACGGCGTGTTCGACGGCCCGCAACAGCTTGAGCTGTGGCTGCTGCAAAACCAGACCGCCCTCGCCGCGTTGCACACGCCGCTGCAGGAAGGACCGTGGCGCACGCTGTTGCTGGTGTTCTTCGCCTCGGCGATCGTGATGCCGCACATGTATCACATGACCTTCACCGAAAACCTCAATCCGCGTTCGCTGGTCAGTGCCAGCTGGGGCCTGCCGCTGTTCCTGTTGCTGATGAGCCTGGCGGTGCCGTTGATTCTCTGGGCCGGCCTGAAGCTCGGCGCCACCACCGATCCGGAATATTTCACCCTCGGCATCGGCATTGCCGCCAACAGCAAACCACTGGCCCTGCTGGCGTACGTCGGCGGATTGTCGGCCGCCAGTGGCCTGATCATCGTCACCACGCTGGCGCTGTCGGGCATGGCGCTGAACCACCTGGTGCTGCCGCTGTACCAGCCGCCGGCCGAAGGCAATATCTACCGCTGGCTGAAGTGGACCCGCCGGGCGCTGATCGTGGCGATCATCATGGCCGGTTTCTGCTTTTATCTGATGCTCGGCGCCGGGCAGGATCTGGCCAACCTTGGCATCGTCGCCTTCGTCGCGACCCTGCAATTCCTGCCCGGCGTGCTCTCGGTGCTGTACTGGCCGACCGCCAACCGGCGCGGCTTTATCGCCGGTCTGATGGCGGGGATTCTGGTGTGGGTGGTGACCATGCTGTTGCCGCTGGTCGGCAATCTGCAGGGTTTTTACATTCCCCTGCTGAACATGATCTACGTGCTGGACGACACCAGTTGGCACATGGCGGCCATCGCCTCGCTGGCGGCCAACGTGCTGATGTTCACCCTGATCTCGCTGTTCACCAACGCCAGCCCGGAAGAAGCCAGCGCCGCCGAAGCCTGCGCGGTGGATAACGTGCGTCGTCCGCAACGTCGCGAACTGCACGCCGCCTCGCCCCAGGAGTTCGCCACGCAACTGGCGAAACCGCTGGGCGCCAAGGCGGCGCAGAAAGAAGTCGAGCAAGCCCTGCGCGACCTCTATCTGCCGTTCGACGAACGCCGTCCTTATGCCTTGCGCCGCTTGCGCGACCGTATCGAAGCCAACCTCTCCGGCCTGATGGGGCCGAGCGTGGCGCAGGACATGGTCGAAACCTTCCTGCCGTACAAGGCTGGCGGCGAGAACTATGTAACCGAAGACATCCACTTCATCGAAAGCCGCCTCGAGGACTACCACTCGCGCCTCACCGGGCTGGCCGCCGAACTCGACGCCCTGCGCCGCTACCATCGCCAGACCCTGCAGGAGCTGCCGATGGGCGTCTGCTCGCTGGCGAAGGATCAAGAGATCCTGATGTGGAACAAGGCCATGGAAGAACTCACCGGCATCGCCGCGCAACGGGTGGTCGGCTCGCGCCTGAGCACCATCGCCGATCCATGGAAGCAATTGCTGCAAGGCTTCATCAACCTGCCCGACGAACACTTGCACAAACAGCACCTGGCCCTCGACGGCCAGACCCGCTGGCTCAATCTGCACAAAGCCGCGATCGATGAACCGTTGGCCCCGGGCAACAGCGGCCTGGTGCTGTTGGTGGAAGACCTGACCGAAACGCAGATGCTCGAAGACAAACTGGTGCACTCCGAACGTCTGGCGAGCATCGGTCGACTGGCGGCAGGTGTGGCCCATGAAATCGGCAACCCGATCACCGGCATCGCCTGTCTGGCGCAGAACCTGCGCGAAGAGCGTGAAGAAGACGGCGAGCTGACGGAAATCAGCGGGCAGATCCTCGAACAGACCAAGCGTGTGTCGCGCATCGTGCAGTCGCTGATGAGCTTCGCCCACGCCGGCAGCCACCAGCACAGCGACGAACCGGTGTGTCTAGCCGAAGTCGCGCAGGACGCAATCGGCCTGCTGGCGCTGAACCGGCGCAACTTCGAAGTGCAGTTCTACAACCTGTGCGACCCCGATCACTGGGTCGAAGGCGATCCGCAGCGGCTCGCCCAGGTACTGATCAATCTGCTCTCCAACGCCCGTGACGCTTCGCCTGCAGGCAGCGCGGTGCGGGTCAAGAGTGAAGCCGGCGAACACACGGTCGATCTGATCGTCGAGGACGAAGGCAGTGGTATTCCGCAGAACATCATGGACCGATTGTTCGAACCTTTCTTCACCACCAAGGATCCTGGCGAAGGCACCGGTCTGGGCCTTGCACTGGTCTATTCCATCGTTGAAGAGCATTATGGACAAATCACCATCGACAGCCCGGCTGATGTACAAAGCCAGCGCGGCACCCGTATCCGGGTGACCTTACCGCGTCATGTCGAAGCGACGTCCGCTGTGAACTGAGACCGTCGAGAGTATCGAATCAATGCCGCACATTTTGATCGTCGAAGACGAAACCATTATCCGCTCCGCCTTGCGCCGCCTGCTGGAACGTAACCAGTATCAGGTCAGCGAAGCCGGTTCTGTGCAGGAAGCACAAGAACGCTTCAGTATTCCCACATTCGATCTGATCGTCAGCGACCTGCGCCTGCCTGGCGCCCCCGGTACCGAGCTGATCAAGCTTGGCCAAGGCAAACCGGTGCTGATCATGACCAGTTACGCCAGCCTGCGCTCGGCGGTCGACTCGATGAAGATGGGCGCGGTGGACTACATCGCCAAGCCTTTCGATCACGATGAAATGCTCCAGGCCGTCGCGCGGATCCTGCGTGATCACCAGTCGGCGCCTGCCGCTGGCGAAGCCGTTGTCGGCAAACCGGCCAATGGCAGCGGCAAGTCCGCCGTCGATAACAGCAACGGTGAAATCGGCATCATCGGTTCGTGCCCACCGATGCAGGATCTGTACAGCAAGATCCGCAAGGTTGCGCCAACTGATTCCAATGTATTGATTCAGGGCGAGTCCGGTACCGGTAAGGAACTGGTGGCCCGTGCCCTGCACAATCTGTCCAAGCGCGCCAAGGCACCGATGATTTCGGTGAACTGCGCAGCCATCCCGGAAAGCCTGATCGAGTCCGAACTGTTCGGCCACGAAAAAGGCGCGTTCACTGGCGCCAGCGCCGGTCGCGCCGGTCTGGTGGAAGCGGCGGACGGCGGCACGCTGTTCCTCGACGAGATCGGCGAACTGCCGCTGGAAGCCCAGGCCCGCCTGCTGCGCGTGCTGCAGGAAGGCGAGATTCGCCGTGTGGGTTCGGTGCAGTCGCAAAAAGTCGATGTGCGCTTGATCGCCGCGACCCACCGCGACCTCAAGAGCCTGGCGAAAATCGGCCAGTTCCGTGAAGACCTGTATTACCGCCTGCACGTGATCGCTCTGAAATTGCCGGCTCTGCGTGAACGTGGCGCCGACGTCAACGAAATCGCCACCGCGTTCCTCGCTCGCCAGAGTGCGCGCATCAACCGTACCGACCTGAAATTTGCCGCCGATGCCGAACAGGCCATCCGGCATTATTCCTGGCCAGGTAACGTGCGCGAGCTGGAAAACGCGGTCGAGCGCGCGGTGATCCTGAGCGAAAGCCCGGAAATCTCTGCCGACCTGCTGGGCATCGACATCGAGCTGAGCGACCTGGAAGACGACGAATTCATCGGCTTGCCCGCGCAAACCGCGGGTAACACCAGCAACAGCAGCCATGAGCCGACGGAAGACCTGTCACTGGAAGACTACTTCCAGCACTTCGTTCTCGAGCATCAGGATCATATGACCGAGACCGAACTGGCGCGCAAACTGGGCGTCAGCCGCAAGTGCCTGTGGGAACGCCGCCAGCGCCTGGGTATTCCACGGCGCAAGACCGGGGTCACCAGCGAGAGCTGAACGTTACCTGTCGAGTGTGCGGGTAACGCTTGAGGATGTGAAAAAACTGTTACCTCAGTCCTTTCACGTAACAGAAGCCGGGGTTATCGGTAACGAAACCCCGGTTTTTTTTCGCCCCGAGAAAACCGTTATATCGACCTAACCCCTTGTTTTATTGGGCTTCGCAAAAGTTGGCACGGCACCTGCTATATGTTTGGTACAAGAACAATAACAAGCAATGCACAAGACAATAAAAATAAGACGAATCGACTCACGCACAATAAAAACAAGACGGCGAGAGGCGCAGCTAACTGATTCTTTTGGAGAGGCGTTGTATTTGGGGCTAGCCCCACGACCAGGCCGAGAACAACAAAAACTGTCCTAAGACAGAGCCTGTACTGGTTGGATCGCAAGATCACTGCAACACAGCGACCAAAGCAATCCGTTTGCTCTTGGCTCCCGATTGGGAGGGTCATGAAGGAACAGCTTCATGGCGAGGGCACTCAACAAAAACAAGAAGCCCGAATCAATAATAAAAAGAGCACGCAACTACTTCTGGGGGAGCTTCGGCTCCCCTTGTAGTTTCTGTCTTCCGGCAAATCCCCCCGTTTCTAGCCTGCTCGATGCCTGTAGCCTGCGGCTTGCAGCGCAAATCTTCTGCGTCCTACACCATCCCCCGACTAAATGCTAGAATCTGCGCCCATCATGCGGTCATTCTTTGGTATGGCCGAACATTCCTTCAAACAGTGCATCCCATGCTGAAGAAGTTGTTCCAGTCATTCCGAACACCCGTGCGTCGTACGCAACACATCCGCAGCACCCCTGAAGTGCTCAATAGCGGCCAACACTCGCTGCAAAAAGGGCAATTCAGCCGCTATGCGGTCAATATCGTCGAACGCTTGCAGGGCGCCGGCTACCAGGCCTATCTGGTCGGTGGTTGCGTGCGTGACATGCTGTTGGGCATCACGCCCAAGGACTTCGACGTCGCCACCAGCGCCACCCCCGAGCAAGTCCGTGCCGAATTCCGCAATGCGCGGATCATCGGTCGCCGCTTCAAACTGGTGCATATCCATTTCGGTCGCGAAATCATCGAAGTCGCGACCTTCCGCGCCAATCACCCGGTCAATGAAGATGACGAAGACAGCAACCAGTCTTCGCGCAACGAGAGCGGGCGGATTCTGCGCGACAACGTCTACGGCACCCTGGAAGAAGACGCGCAACGCCGCGACTTCACCATCAACGCCCTGTATTACGATCCGGTCAGCGAGCGCATTCTCGATTACGCCAACGGCGTACACGACATCCGCAATCACCTGATCCGACTGATCGGCGATCCGAAGCAGCGTTATCAGGAAGACCCGGTGCGCATGCTGCGAGCCGTACGTTTCGCCGCCAAGCTGAATTTCGGCATCGAGAAGCACACCGTGCAGCCGATCCGCGAACTGGCGCCGATGCTGCGCGAGATCCCGTCGGCCCGTCTGTTCGAGGAAGTGCTCAAGCTGTTCCTCTCCGGCCATGGCGCGATCACTTTCGAGATGCTGGTCGATCTGCAACTGTTCGCCCCGCTGTTCCCGGCCAGTGCCGACGCACTCGAGCACAACCCGGAATACACCCACACGCTGATCAGCGAAGCGCTGACCAACACCGACCTGCGCATCAAGCAGAACAAACCGGTAACCCCGGCGTTCCTGTTTGCCGCCCTGCTGTGGCCTGCCCTGCCGGCCCGCGTGTTGCGTCTGCAGGAACGTGGCATGCCACCGATTCCAGCGATGCAGGAAGGTGCGCACGAGCTGATCGCCGAACAGTGCCAGCGCATCGCCATTCCGAAGCGCTTCACCATGCCGATCCGCGAGATCTGGGACATGCAGGAACGCCTGCCACGGCGCAGCGGCAAACGCGCCGACCTGCTGCTGGACAATCCACGCTTCCGCGCCGGTTACGACTTCCTGCTGCTGCGTGAAAGCGCTGGCGAGCAGACTGACGGTCTCGGCGAATGGTGGACGGATTATCAGGACGCCAACGACAGCGAACGTCGCGACATGATCCGCGACCTCAGCGGCAAGGGTGATGACGCCAGCGGCGCGCCGCGCAAACGTCGTCGCAGCAGCGGTTCCAAGCGCAAGCGCGCCGGGGCCCCGAGCGCATCGGGCGAATAAGGCATGGAACGCATCTATATCGGCCTGGGCAGCAACCTCGCTGACCCGGCCGAACAATTGCGCAGCGCGCTCAACGCGCTGGGCCAATTGCCGCAGACCGCCCTCGCCGGTGTTTCGGCGTTCTATCAGAGCGATTCACTGCTGCCGGGGCAACCGCGTTACACCAACGCGGTCGCCGCCCTCGACAGTGACCTCGCGCCGCTGGACCTGCTTGATGCGCTGCAAGCCATCGAGAATGATCAGGGCCGCAAGCGACTGGAACGCTGGGGGCCGCGCACGCTGGATCTGGATATCCTGTTGTTCGGCGATCGCCTGATCGACGAGCCACGGCTGAAAGTCCCGCACTATCAGATTCAGGAACGTGCGTTCGTTCTGTATCCCCTGGCCGAACTGGCCCCCGCAGATCTGCGCCTGGCCGATGGGCGCACCCTCGCCGATCTGCTCGCCGCCTGCCCGTTCGTCGGCCTCGAACGCCTCTCCCGCGCCTGAAAATAGCCCC
>NZ_JANLOG010000004.1:0-31107 GCF_025466205.1 Pseudomonas sp. 13B_3.2_Bac1 | reverse complement strand
GGGGGGGGGGGGGGGGGGGGGGGGGGGGGGCGGCCCCCCCCCCCCCCCCCCCCCCCCCCCCCCCGCTCCCACAGGGTGGCGTGGTGAATTCGGAATGACAGGCAAAAAAATGCCGCTCGATCGAGCGGCATTTTTGTCGGCGCAAGGCTTACTCGGATTCCACCGCATTCTTCGCCAGAATCGCATTCGCCAGTTCCATGTCCGTGGCCTGCAGGCCCGGGTTGTCGGCGCGGACTTTCTGCATCGCCGCTTCCAGGTACGGCCCGCGGATACCGCCGTCGCTGGCGACGAAGCTGCCGGCGTCGTCCTGCGCGGCGACGATCAGCTTGTGATCCTTGAAGGTCAGGTAGGTCGAACCGGTGGTGGCACCGGAGGAAATGACGTTACGCCAAAAGCCGTCGGCCATCGCTGAACCAACGGGAAGGGACAGCAAGGCAAGGGTCGCGACAGCAAGTTTGAGACGCATGATTGAGTGACTCCTGGGGGTTATCTAAGGCGTTGGATCGTCATTTACCCGATCCGGTTCCATGACTGCTCAGTCATGGAGCTGATGAGCTGGAGGTACGCAGGGTAGTTTGGCACCATGCACCCCGGTTTTTCATGCATGGACGCTGCCTTGGCTTTTATTTCTCTGATGTACGTGATGGTGTGGACAGTATGCACGGCGGCCTTTATCGGGCTTACGGTGCTGGTGATCATGCTGTGTGTGCCGACGTGGCGTCGTGCACTGTTGCGTCATCCACGCAAAGTGAGTGTTCTGGGGCTGCTTTGTCTATCGGTTGTCGGTGTGACCATCAACCAGATCACCAGCAGCATCGCAGACACTCTTGCCCGCAATTTAAGACTGAAGCACGAGGTTCAGGTCGAGGGTCTCAAATTGCCTGCGGGCACGTGGTTGCATCTAATGACCATCGATCCACTGGACGCGAACGGTCAACCGCAGATCCATGGCCTGGCGAGTCTGGACACTGCCAGGTTTCCTGCGCCGCAAACCCTCATGGGGGCGCGGGTTTCTTCACTGCAGATGTATCACCTGACGAGCGGAGAGATGCGCCTCGTCGGTGACCAGATAATTGATGGCTGGCCCTGTGCCCGCGACACGTTGCTGACCGTGAACTTCAGCGAAGAAACCCGGTTGCGCCCCGACCTCTGGCAGTTTGACGGCTGTACTTTGGTCGCCGGTGCAAAAGTCGCCGGTTTGGCCTGGCCAACCAAGAGTGGAGTGCAGAAGCAGGGCAACGAATACAGTGTCAGCTATTGGCAGGCATCGGAGTCCGTTTCGATTCAGGGCATTGAGTTGATGACCGCGACCGTGGAGCTCGATCAGCAACGCAATCCTCTGCATTGGAGTGGTCAGTTGCGCAATCCAATGGCGCTGGGTGATTGGCGGTACCCCCGAGGCACTCGGGCAGCCCAGGGCAAGCCGCAAACATTGCGCATGACGTCGAGCCAGACGTATACCGCGAAAAATGTGCGCACCGGTGAGACCCTGAAGCCCAATTACTCGATCCTGCAACGTGTGCCAAATGGGCAGGTGATATGGATCAAACCCAATGCCGAGATTGATGATCTCGACTGGTAGCTGGTTATTTCTGTTCGCTCTGCGGTGTTACCCGCAGCACCTCCTCAATGGTGGTCAGCCCCGCCGCAACCTTTTGTGCGCCCGACAGGCGCAGGCTGCGCATGCCTTCCTTGAAGGCTTGCCGCCGGATCGCGGTGAGGTCGGCGTCGGGGGTGATGAAGGCCTTGAGGCTGTCGCTCAATTGCATGATTTCGTAGACCCCGGCGCGTCCGCGATAACCGGTGTCGCGACATTCCAGACAACCGATAGCGCGTTGCGCATTGCCCGGCAGCGGCGCCTGCCAGGGCCGGGTCAGGGTTTGCCAGTCTTCCTCGTCCAGCGTCAGCGGCGCCTTGCAGTGCGGGCACAGCGTGCGCACCAGACGCTGGGCCATGACCCCGAGCACCGTGGCCTTGATCAGATAGTGCGGCACGCCGAGTTCCAATAGCCGACTGATCGCGCTGGGGGCATCGTTGGTGTGCAGGGTCGACAGCACCAGGTGGCCGGTGAGTGCAGCCTGGATCGCCATTTCCGCGGTTTCCAGATCGCGGATCTCGCCGATCATGATGATGTCCGGGTCTTGCCGCATCAGCGCGCGTACCCCGGCGGCGAAACTCAGGTCGATGTTGTGCTGGACCTGCATCTGGTTGAACGCCGGCTCGACCATTTCGATCGGGTCTTCGATGGTGCAGAGGTTGATCTCCGGCGTCGCCAGTTTCTTCAGCGTGGTATAGAGCGTGGTGGTCTTGCCCGAACCGGTTGGCCCGGTGACCAGAATGATGCCGTTGGGTTGGCGGGTCATGTCCTGCCAGCGGCGCAGGTCGTCGGCGGAAAAGCCCAACTGATCGAAGTCCTTGAGCAGCACTTCCGGGTCAAAAATCCGCATGACCATTTTTTCGCCAAACGCGGTGGGCAACGTTGAGAGCCGCAGCTCCACCTCGCCACCGTCCGGGGTCTTGGTCTTGACCCGGCCGTCCTGGGGTTTGCGCTTCTCGGCGACGTTCATCCGCCCGAGGCTTTTCAGGCGACTGACGATCGCCATGGTCACCTGCGGCGGGAATTGATAGACGTTGTGCAGCACGCCATCAATGCGGAAACGCACGGTGCCCTGTTCGCGGCGCGGTTCGATATGGATATCACTGGCGCGCTGCTGGAAGGCGTACTGGAACAGCCAGTCGACGATGTTGACGATGTGCGCGTCGTTGGCGTCCGGCTCCTGATCGCTGGCGCCGAGGTTGAGCAGTTGTTCGAAGTTGCCGAGGTTGCCGCTCTGCGCGTCGGCATTGCTGGCGCCGCTGACCGATTTGGCGAGGCGGAAGAACTCGACGCTGAAGCGCTGGATATCCGCCGGGTTGGCGACGACCCGTTTGATCGGCAGCTTCAGCACGTGGGTCAGGTCAGCCTCCCAACCGGTGACGTAGGGCTGGGCGCTGGCCACGACCACCGCGTCGCGGTCGACCGCTACCGCGAGAATCTTGTGGCGCTGGGCAAAGGCGTAGGACATCAGTGGGGTGATGGCGGCGACGTTGATCTTCAACGGGTCGATGCGCATGTACGGCTGGCCGGCCTGTTGCGCCAGCCACAGGGTCAGGCTTTCCAGATCCAGATGCTTGCCCGGACGGCTGAGGTCATCCAGTTGCTGGCTGGCAATGAATTCCAGCGGATGCTGCTGGCCGTGGGGCGCGTGGCGGCGCCGGGCATTGAGCGCCTGCTCCGCCGAATCCTGGCTGATAAAGCCCTGGGCGACCAGTTCACGCAACACATCGTTGAGATCCAGCCAGCGGTCCTGAGTGGCGAGTTGAACGGACATGCGGGCTCCTTTTGAACGACTGTGCGCAAAGGATAGTCGTGGCCCCGCAGACTGTTGGGCCACTACCCGACAAAGCCGTTGCCGGATTTGTCAGCCGGCCGCCTGGGCTGGCGCAGCCCACGCCGTGTCAGCGTTTTGCAGGTTCACCGAGCAGACGCTGATCAGGTTACGAAGTTTTTCCGCAATCACCTGCGCGCGATGCCAGCTCAGCCCGTCGATGACGATGTCGATCGACAGCAGATCGTCGAGCCGTTCGACGTGGACCTGCTGCGGCGTGAGGAACTGCAGCGCGAACAGGTTCAGCACCCGCACCAGCAGATCCGGCTCGGCTTCGGCGAGCAGCTGATAACGCGCACAGCAGTGGGCGTTGTTGACGTTCCACACATCGGCGCGGGGCGCAGGGGTATTCACGGCTTCGAGGTGAGGCATGTCCGGTCTCCAGAGTCAGTGGAGGAATTTTTACATTCGGTGTCGGGCATTTCTTGTCTAAGATGAGCGGATTCGCGGATTACTCGACTGGAGCGATTCGTAAAATGATCATTTTGAGGATTGATTATGCATAGCGAGCTGGACAGCTACGACCGGCGGATTCTCGCCTTGCTGCAAGAGGACGCGTCACTGTCCAGCGCGCAGATCGCCGAGCAGGTGGGACTGTCGCAATCGCCGTGCTGGCGGCGGATTCAGCGGATGAAGGAGGAGGGGATCATTCGCGGGCAGGTGACCTTGCTTGATCGCAAGAAGATCGGCCTGAACACGCAGATCTTCGCCGAGATCAAACTCAACGCCCACGGGCGTTCGAACTTCACCGAATTCACCGAGGCGATTCGCGGTTTTCCGGAAGTGCTGGAGTGTTATGTGCTGATGGGCGCGGTGGATTTTCTGTTGCGCATTGTCGCGGCGGACATCGAGGCGTATGAGCGGTTTTTCTTCGAAAAACTGTCGCTGGTGCCGGGGATTCAGGAAGTGAACTCGATTGTGGCGTTGTCGGAGATCAAGTCGACGACCAGCCTCCCGGTCTAGCACGGATGGCCTCTGTGGCGAGGGGATTTATCCCCGATGGGTCGCGAAGCGGCCCCGCTTTAGTCGAAAGCAGGGACTGCTGCGCAGTCCATCGGCGATGAATCCCCTCACCACACAGTCATTACATGCGCAGCAGCATTTTCCACGCACGATTCTGGTAAACCGCAATCGCCTGCTGCTTGCGTGCATCGAGCAGTTCATCAGTGATGGTCGGTTCGTTGGCCAGTTGCGCCAGTTTGTTCAGCTCGCCGTACAGGCGATCCATTTCCGCGATCTCCAGCACGTTACGCGCATGGTGCAGCCAGACCTGGATGCGTTCGATGCGCGGCAGTTGCTCGGCCAGATCTTCCGGTTGCTGCTGATAGCGCTGCAATTGCAGGGACGTGGCTTCTTCGCCGAGCAGGCGCGGCAGCCAGCTGTGCAGTTGCGCGGCGCCCTGGCGGTTGCCGCGGGTGTTGCGCTCGGCGGTCCAGGTGCGAGCCAGCAACCAGCGCGACGCAGTCAGCGAGAACAGACCCCAGCGCGGGTCTTCCAGCTCCTCAAGGAACTGTTCCGGCGCCGCTTTGCGCACGTCTTCGTCTTCGATGCCGACCTGAACCAGCGGGCGCCAGTCTTCGAGCAATGCGTCCAGCGCCACGCGCAGGTCGTGAGTGGCCGGACGCGGTGCGGCCTGGCCGAGGCTGCTGAGCAGGGCGCGCATTTCCGCAAGGTTCTCGACCCAGTCCTGCAGCAGGCGCCAGTGGCCGTTGAAACGATACTGTTCAGCCAGACGCTGGCTGCTGCCGAGCAAGTGCCAGCCCAGCGCGGCGAAGGCGTCGTCGAGTTGGGTTTCCGGAGTCAGTTGCGGCGCCGGCAGGCTCAGCGAGTAGCTGTTGGCGTCGTACAGACGGTAGCCGCGCTCGGCCTTGCTGATGTCGCACGGCATCAGGGCCAGGGTCTCGGCCAGTTCGGCGGCCAGTTCCAGCAGCGCGGCAGGCTCGCCTTCGCGCAGTTCCAGTTCCAGCTCACAGATTTCTTCTTTCTGTTTGCCGACCACCACGTGACCGAGGTCCAGCGCGGCTTCAATAACCACTTTGGCCTTGCCGCGGCCCCAGGCGATTTCCGCGCGCTCGCGGACGAAATCGGTGGTGAAGATCGGCTTCAGGGTTTTCTTGTCCAGCTCGGCCAGCGACTCGGGCCAGCATTCGCCGTCGAGTTTCTTCACGTCGAGCTTGGCTTTGGGCAACTTCCAGTCGTACTCGTTACGCTCGGACAGACCGGCAACACTCTGACCACGGGTCTTGAGGGTCTGAATCACTTCGTCACCGTCCTTGCGCAGACGCAGGGCGACTTTGGCTTGAGCCAGATCGCGCTCGGGGGTGTCGAAGTACTGGTTCATCAACTCACGGCGTTCCCAGCCATTTTTGTTGCGTTTCTTCAGTAGCGGGTGCTCGCGCAGGGCAGCGAGGGTTTCGCGGCTGACGCGGAGTTTGATTTCGGTTTCTTTCTGCATGGCCGGAAAATCCAGGATCGGGAGCGCAGCCGGGGGAATGTGTGGCTGCCAAGGCCGTGCAGTGTACAGGACTCAAACTTCCTACGCCCTGCGGCGGTTTATTCCGAGCGCCGGATGGCTCTATGATGGACTTCAAATCGGAAGTTGGAGTCAGCGATGCCTTTGCCATCCATGCAAGACCAGTTCGCTGCACTGATCGCCGCACCGTCGGTCAGTTGCACCCAACCGAGCCTGGATCAGTCCAACCGGGCGGTGATCGATTTGCTTGCCGGTTGGCTGGGCGATCTGGGCTTCAGCTGCGATATCCAGCAGGTCAGCCCCGGCAAATTCAACCTGCTCGCCAGTTTCGGCAGCGGCCCCGGCGGGCTGGTATTGGCCGGGCACAGCGACACGGTGCCGTACGACGATGCGCTGTGGCAGACCGATCCGCTGAAACTCACCGAGGTCGATGGCCGCTGGGTCGGACTGGGCAGTTGCGACATGAAGGGTTTTTTCGCGCTGATCATCGAGGCCGTGCAGCCGCTGCTCGACCAACCGTTCAAGCAACCGCTGCTGATCCTCGCCACCTGTGATGAAGAAAGCTCGATGTCCGGTGCCCGGGCACTGGCCGAGGCCGGCAAGCCGCTGGGCCGTGCGGCGGTGATCGGCGAGCCGACCGGGCTCAAACCGATCCGCCTGCATAAAGGTGTGATGATGGAGCGCATCGACATCCTCGGGCAGAGCGGCCATTCGTCGGATCCGCGCCTGGGCCACAGCGCCCTCGAAGCGATGCACGATGCCATCGGCGAACTGCGCGGTTTGCGTCTGTTGTGGCAGCGTGAATTCAACAACCCGCAGTTCAGCGTGCCGCAACCGACCATGAACTTCGGCTGTATTCATGGCGGCGACAACCCGAATCGCATTTGCGGCCAGTGTTCGCTGGAGTTCGACCTGCGTCCGCTGCCGGGCATGGACCCCAATGTCCTGCGTGCGGAAATCCTGCGCAAGCTCAATCCGGTGGCCGAGCGGCATCAGGTGAAGATCGATTACAAGCCGTTGTTCCCGGAAGTGCCGCCATTCGAGCAGGCCGCAGACACCGAATTGGTGCGCATCGCCGAAAAGCTCACCGGTCACAGTGCCGAAGCAGTAGCGTTCGGCACCGAAGCGCCTTATCTTCAGCGCCTGGGTTGCGAAACCATCGTGCTCGGCCCCGGCGACATTGCCTGTGCGCACCAGCCCGGCGAATACCTTGAAATGTCACGTTTGCAGCCTACCGTGCATCTATTGCGGCAGTTGATTGAACATTACTGCCTGGGCCCGGACAAAGTTCTATGAATTGAACAATGTCGATGTGGGAGCGAGCTTGCTCGCGAAGGCGTCGGGTCATTCGACATTGATGTATCTGATACACCGCTTTCGCGAGCAAGCTCGCTCCCACAGGGATTGTGTTTTGTCTGACCAAACGCTGTAAATTGCCAGCACCCCAACCCGTATTCATGAGGAGAGCGCGCGTGTCGCCAAGCCTGTTCCGACGATAACCATCAGCCCGCTGTGCGTTTTCCGTTTCGCCCTTTTTCCGGCTGCTATTTATTACAGGCCCAGGTTCATGCCCGAATACGTTAATTGGCTTCGTCACGCGTCCCCTTACATCAATGCCCACCGCGACTGCACCTTCGTCGTCATGCTGCCCGGCGACGGCGTGGAGCATCCGAACTTCGGCAACATCGTCCACGACCTGGTGCTGTTGCACAGCCTCGGCGTGCGCCTGGTGCTGGTCCACGGTTCGCGCCCGCAGATTGAAACCCGCCTCGCCGCCCGCGGCCTGACCCCGCACTACCATCACGGCATGCGCATCACCGACGCGGCGACGCTGGAATGTGTGATCGACGCGGTCGGCCAGTTGCGCATCGCCATCGAAGCGCGGCTGTCGATGGACATGGCTTCATCACCGATGCAGGGTTCGCGTCTGCGGGTGGCCAGCGGCAACCTGGTGACCGCGCGGCCGATCGGCGTGCTCGAAGGCGTCGACTATCACCACACCGGCGAAGTGCGCCGGGTCGATCGCAAAGGTATCAATCGCCTGCTGGACGAGCGTTCGATCGTGCTGCTATCGCCGCTGGGTTATTCGCCGACCGGTGAAATTTTCAATCTGGCCTGCGAAGACGTCGCTACCCGCGCCGCCATTGACCTAGGGGCCGACAAGTTGCTGCTGTTCGGCGCCGACCTCGGTCTGATCGACGAGAACGGCAAACTGGTGCGCGAACTGCGTCCGCAGCAGGTGCCGGCGCATTTGCAACGTCTGGGCAACAACTATCAGGCGGAATTGCTGGATGCCGCCGCCGAAGCCTGCCGTGGCGGCGTGGCGCGCAGCCATATCGTCAGTTATGCCGAGGACGGTGCGCTGCTGACCGAACTGTTCACCCGTGACGGCGGCGGTACGCTGGTGGCCCAGGAGCAATTCGAGCTGGTGCGCGAGGCGGCGATTGAAGACGTCGGCGGTTTGCTCGACCTGATCAGTCCGCTGGAAGAGCAGGGGATTCTGGTGCGCCGTTCGCGTGAAGTGCTGGAGCGCGAGATCGAGCAGTTCAGCGTGGTCGAGCGTGAAGGCATGATCATTGCCTGTGCGGCGCTGTATCAGATCGCCGATTCGGATGCCGGTGAGCTGGCGTGCCTGGCGGTGAATCCGGAGTATCGCCATGGTGGTCGCGGCGATGAGCTGCTTGAGCGCATCGAGACCCGTGCCCGGGCGCAAGGGTTGAAAACCCTGTTCGTCCTCACCACTCGCACGGCGCACTGGTTCCGCGAGCGTGGCTTCGAGCCTAGCAGCGTCGAGCGCCTGCCGGCGGCGCGGGCGTCGCTGTACAACTATCAGCGCAACTCGAAGATCTTCGAAAAGACCCTCTGACGATTAGCGAGTGATTCTTGTGGTGAGGGAGCTTGCTCCCGCTGGGCTGCGAAGCGGCCCCAAACCGGTGTTTGCCGGAATTGGGAGTCCTTCGGCCTCCAGCGGGAGCAAGCTCCCTCGCCACATATGTATCTTTATTCAGTTACAAACTTCGCGCTGACATACGGCGAATAGTCCGGCAGCACCGTTTCAACCTTGCCCTGTTCCTTCAAAAACTTCGCGGTCTCACCAATCGCCTTCGCCGTACCGCCGTCCAGCAGTGCGGTTGATTGCTGCGCCTTGGCGTCCGGGAACGCCGAACCGGCGAGCAGTTCCGGCACATCGGCGGCGTTGGCACCGGTCAATTTGGCGATTTTCTGTACCGGCTCGGATTCGGCGGTCCAGCGGTCTTTATGGCTGGCGTAATCGGCAAACGCGTCTAGAGTGACCTTGGCAAATTTGGCCACCACCTCAGGATGCTTCTCGGCGTAGTCCTTGCGTGCGACCCAGACTTCGAACGTCGGCGCGCCCCATTGGCCGACTTGTGCAGCATCGGTCAGGGTCTTGCCGGTCTTGCGGATTTCGCCCAGTGCCGGTGACCAGACAAATGCGCCGTCGATGTCGCCACGCTTCCATGCCGCAGCGATTTCCGCCGGTTGCAGGTTCACCACTTTGACTTTCGAGGTGTCCAGGCCCCAGTGCTTGAGTGCGCCGAGCAGGCTGTAATGGGACGTGGAAACGAAGGGCGTGGCGATGGTCTTGCCGACCAGGTCCTGCGGGGTGGTGATCCCGCTGCCATTGCGCACCACCAAGGCTTCGGCGGCATTAATTTGTGCTGAAACAATGAATGCGACGATCGGCAGATTGCGTGAGGCGGCCGCTGCCAAAGGGCTGGAGCCGAGATTGCCGATCTGCACATCGCCCGATGCAATGGCTGTCACAACTTCCGGGCCACTATTGAAGCGTCGCCAGTCGATCTTCTGGCCGATGGTTGTTTCGTAAGTACCGTCGGCCTGAGGGACTTTGCTCGGGTCGATACCGGTTTGATAACCCACCGTGAGGTCGGCGGCTTGAGCGGAGAAAGAAATTATCGCTGACACACAAACTGTAACAAATTGACTAGATAGTGCCCGTTTGGCCATGATGGCGTCGCCTTTTGGATAGGGTTTGACGTGGTTTGAATACGTCAACGCTAAGCGATCTAAAAAAGGGCGAACAAATACCATTTAGTAATTAGCTTAGTAGCCGATATCCTGTGTTGCGCTGCAGGTGGCCATTACTGGGCCATATAGCTAGATAGTATAAAAAAGAATGAAATAATTCTTTTTTGGGTTATCAGGAAAGTCAGTACTGTGCAGGGACCCAAATACTGCGATTAGACCTTGGTCGTAGACACACAAGGTTACGATTGACTTGTCAGTCACGCTCTGGCGCTAATCGCGAACCTACGGATCCGGGCATTCGACCAGGACCAGGAACACAAGAATTAGAAACGAGAGGAGCTTTACATGAACAAGTCCACCTTGGCCCTGGCTGTGGCCGTAGGGGTTTTGGCGCAGCAGGCAGGCGCCGCCGGTTTCATCGAAGACAGCAAGGCCACTCTGGGCCTGCGCAACTTCTACATCAACACCGATAACCGTGACGGCACTGGCCCGAACAAGAACGAAGAATGGGGCCAAGGCTTCGATCTGCGTTTCATCTCGGGTTACACCCAAGGCACCGTGCAGTTCGGTGTTGACGCGATCGGCCTGTACGGCGTGCGTCTGGATTCCAGCCCGGCCACCAGCGGCAACTCGACCGGTACTGCTTCGGGCGGCACCGTGTTCCCAAGCGATGGCAACCGTGCAGTGCATGACTTCGCGAGCCTGGGTGTGACCGGTAAGGTCAAGATCTCCCAGACCGAGCTGAAGGTCGGTACTCTGCTGCCGAACAACCCGGTCATCAAATACAACGACGGTCGTCTGCTGCCACAAACCTTCCAGGGCGAAGCGATCACCTCGAACGAGATCAAGGACCTGACGCTGACTGCCGGTCAGGTTGAGGCCGTGAAAGGTCGTAACTCCAGCAACAACGAAAACATGTCGATTGCTGGTGCCAACGCCGGTTCGAACTACGACAAAGGCGTGTTCAGCAACAAGTTCTACTACGCTGGTGCTGACTACAAGCTGACCAAAGACCTGACCGCCTCGTACTACTACGGCGAGCTGAAGGACTTCTACTCGCAGAACTTCCTGGGTCTGGTACATAACTGGGCAATCGGCCCGGGCGTACTGAAAAGTGACCTGCGTTACTACCGCAGCCGTGACAACGGTGCCAACGGTGACACTGCCGCTTACTACACCAGCGGTTACTACGGTGGCACTACCACCAAGGGCAAAGTCGACAACAACCTGTACAGCTACCTGGCTTTGTACTCGGTTGAAGGTCACACCTTCGGTGCGGGTTACCAGTACACCAACGGCGACAGCGACTTCCCTTGGCTGAACCAGGGTGACGGCTCGTCCAACAGCACCATCACCGACATGCAGATCCAGAAGTTCGGTCGCGCCGGTGAGCGTACCTGGCAGGCTCGCTACGGCTACGATTTCGCCAAGATCGGCGTTCCTGGCCTGACCGCGAACGTGATCTACCTGCGTGGCGATAACATCGACACCCCGCTGGGCGACAAGATGGAGTGGGAACGCGACCTGACCATCGGTTACGTAATCCCGGAAGGCCCGCTGAAGAACCTCGGCGTAGCCTGGAAAAACGCGATGTGGCGTACCGATCTGGCGAACACCCGTTCCCAGGACGAAAACCGCCTGATCGTCAGCTACTCGATCCCGCTGCTGTAATAGCGCGTTCAAACTGCTGATGTAAAAAAAGCCCCGTCCGGCACCGTGCCGTACGGGGCTTTTGCGTTTTCGAGTCAGGCTCACCCCCGTAAGCCTGTCCCGAAATTCCCTCTTTGCAGCAACTCAAGGCCTTCTCGAACCTTGAGAACGATGTTCGTCGCGATGCCGTCGAGCGTCCAGTGAACGATGTTTAATATTCCTTTAGATTCTAGATATCTATTTATTTATTCTTTTTCATGATGTCGAATCCCGAGCTACAGTTGTGTTCTCCAACAACTCATCAGGAGCAGCACCATGAGCCTCAGACTCGGCGACATCGCCCCCGACTTCGAACAGGATTCCAGCGCCGGCAAGATTCGTTTTCACGAGTGGCTGGGCGATAGCTGGGGCGTGCTGTTCTCCCACCCGGCCGACTTCACCCCGGTGTGCACCACCGAGCTGGGCTTCACCGCCAAGCTCAAGGATGAGTTCAGCAAGCGCGGCGTCAAAGCCATCGCCCTGTCGGTTGACCCGGTGGACTCGCACCACAAGTGGATCGAGGACATCAACGAAACCCAGAACACGATCGTCAACTTCCCGATCCTGGCCGACGCCGATCGCAAGGTTTCCGACCTCTACGACCTGATCCATCCGAACGCCAACGACACCCTCACCGTGCGTTCGCTGTTCGTGATCGATCCGAACAAGAAGATTCGCCTGACCATCACCTATCCGGCGAGTACCGGGCGCAACTTCCACGAGATCCTGCGGGTGATCGATTCGCTGCAACTCACCGACAACTACAAAGTGGCAACCCCGGCCAACTGGCAGGACGGTGATGAGGTGGTGATCGTGCCGTCGCTCAAGGATGAGGAAGAGATCAAGCGGCGTTTTCCCAAAGGCTATCGCGCGGTGAAGCCCTACCTGCGTCTGACGCCGCAGCCGAATAAGTGAATCAGTGAGATTTGGGCTGTAGCTACCGCCGCCTTCGCGAGCAAGCCCGCTCCCACAGGGGAACGCATTCCAAAATGTGGGAGCGAGCCTGCTCGCGAAGGCGTTAGTCCAGCCACCACGGAACCACAAAGCAGGGAATTTCAGGCCGTTTTCACGGCCTGTTTTTTTGCCCGGAACAAAGCAAATAACATATCTCTAAAACGCATAACCAAATGAATAAATATGATTTATGGATATATAAATCAGCTGGTAAGGTCACTCCCATCGAAGCGAGATCGCAACCCGCGAATCGCCTGTAACGCGTAAGGAATCGTCTGAATGCTGGTCGTCTCACTCGGTGGCAGTCCCAGCCTGCGCTCCCGTTCCGGGGTGCTGCTGGAACGCTCGCAACACTGGTTGCGGCAGCAAGGGGTCGAAGTGGTGAGTTATCAGGTGCGGGACTTCCCGGCCGAAGATCTGCTCCATGCCCGCTTCGATAGCCCGAAAGTACTCGACCTGCTGGCGCAGATTGAAAACGCCGATGGCCTGCTGATCGCCACGCCGGTGTACAAGGCGTCGTTTTCCGGTGCGCTGAAAACCGTACTGGATCTGCTGCCGGAACGTGCCCTGAACCACAAGATCGTTTTGCCGATGGCCACCGGCGGCAGCATCGCCCACATGCTGGTGGTCGATTACGCGCTCAAACCGGTGCTGTCGGCATTGAAAGCGCAGGAAATGCTGCAAGGAATTTTTGCCGAGGACAGCCAGATCGCTTACGGCGAAGGCAGTGCCGCGGCGCAACTGGCACCCGCGCTGGAGCAGCGTCTGCATGAAGCGCTGGATCAGTTTGTCAGTGCCATGGCCCGCCGGCCGAAACCACTGGAGCCGGGCCTGTTGAATGAACGTTTGTTGAGTGCTCGCTGGAGCATTTAAGCCTCACCGAAATTGAAGTACTGGCCTTACTCGCCCGCCAACGGGCAAGCAGGTGCAGCCACAACCCAACAGCAAAAAGGAGAGCGCTATGCGCACCGTATTTTTGCGTCGTGGTCTGGTCGCTCTGTTTGCTGCGGCTGTCACCTTCGGCGCCATTACTCAAGCTCAGGCCGAGACTCTACGGATCGGTTATCAAAAATACGGCACGCTGGTGCTGCTCAAAGCCAAAGGCACTCTGGAAAAGCGTCTGGCCGCCCAAGGCGTGGACGTGCAATGGACTGAATTCCCCGGCGGCCCGCAGCTGCTGGAAGGCCTGAACGTCGGCTCGATCGACTTCGGCGTGACCGGCGAAACCCCACCGGTATTCGCTCAGGCTGCCGGCGCTGATCTGCTTTACGTCGCCTACGAACCGCCAGCGCCGAACAGCGAAGCGATCCTCGTGCCGAAGGACTCGCCAATCAAATCGGTGGCCGATCTGAAGGGCAAGAAAGTCGCCCTGAACAAAGGCTCCAACGTGCACTACCTGCTGGTGCGCGCGCTGGAAGACGCCGGTCTCAAATACTCCGATATCCAGACCGTATTCCTGCCGCCGGCCGATGCCCGCGCCGCGTTCGAGCGTGGCAGCGTCGATGCCTGGGTGATCTGGGATCCGTACCAGGCCGCTGCCGAAAACCAGTTGCAGGCGCACACCCTGCGTGACGGCAAAGGCATCGTCGACAACCACCAGTTCTATCTCGCGACCAAACCCTACGCGCAGAAAAATCCCGAGGTGATCAAGACCCTCGTCGAAGAAGTGCGCGCGGTGGGCGAGTGGTCCAAGGCCAACCCGCAGGACGTGACCCAACAGGTCGCGCCGCTGCTCGGCCTGTCGCCGGAGATCACCCTGACCTCGGTGAAACGCCAGGGCTACGGTGCGCTGTTCCTGACCCCGGATGTGGTCGCCGCGCAACAAAAAATCGCCGACACCTTCTACCAGCTCAAGCTGATTCCCAAGCCGTTGAGCATCAAGGACGTGATCTGGACACCACCGGCCGCTGTGGCCCAAAGCTCGGTTACCCAAGCCCAGTAAATCGAATCCCCAAGGAGACCACTCCATGAGCCTCAACATCTTCTGGTTCCTGCCTACCCACGGCGACGGCCATTACCTTGGCACCGCCGAAGGCGCACGCGCCGTTGACCACGGTTATCTGCAACAGGTCGCGCAAGCGGCGGATCGTCTGGGCTTTGGCGGCGTGCTGATCCCCACCGGCCGTTCCTGCGAGGACTCGTGGCTGGTGGCCGCGTCGCTGATCCCGGTGACCCAGCGTCTGAAATTCCTTGTCGCCCTGCGCCCCGGAATCATTTCCCCGACGGTCGCGGCGCGACAGGCAGCTACGCTGGATCGTCTGTCCGGCGGTCGTGCGCTGTTCAACCTGGTGACCGGTGGCGACCCGGAAGAGTTGGCCGGTGATGGTCTGTTCCTCAACCACGAAGAGCGCTATCAAGCCTCGGTGGAATTCACCCGCATCTGGCGTCGGGTGCTGGAAGGCGAAACCGTCGATTACGACGGCGAACACATCAGCGTGAAGGGCGCCAAACTGCTCTATCCGCCGATCCAGCAACCGCGTCCGCCGCTTTACTTCGGTGGCTCCTCCGAAGCGGCGCAGGATCTGGCCGCCGAACAGGTCGAGATGGTGCTGACCTGGGGTGAGCCGCCAGCGGCCGTCGCCGAGAAGATCGAGCAGGTGCGCGCCAAAGCCGCCAAGCTCGGGCGTACCGTGCGCTTCGGCATTCGCCTGCATGTGATCGTGCGGGAAACCAACGCCGAAGCCTGGCAAGCGGCAGACCGGCTGATCTCGCATCTGGACGACGACACCATCAAGCGTGCGCAGGCATCGCTGGCGCGCTTCGATTCGGTCGGTCAGCAACGCATGGCCGCGCTGCATGGCGGCAGTCGCGACAACCTCGAAGTCAGCCCCAACCTGTGGGCGGGTGTCGGTCTGGTGCGGGGCGGTGCGGGTACGGCGCTGGTCGGCGATGGCCCGACCGTGGCCGCCCGTGTGAAGGAATACGCGGATCTCGGTATCGATACCTTCATCTTCTCCGGTTATCCACACCTCGAAGAGTCGTACCGCGTCGCTGAACTGCTGTTCCCGCACCTCGACATCGAGCGCCCGGAACTGCCAAAAAGCGCCGGTTACGTGAGCCCGTTCGGCGAGATGGTGGCCAACGACATTCTTCCCAAAGCCGCGTCGCAGAGCTGAGGCGCGCCATGAAGAAAATTATCCACAGCCTCGCGCCCTGGGCGTTGCCGGTGCTCCTGCTGGCGGTGTGGCAGTTGTCGGTGTCGGCCGGTTGGTTGTCGACGCGGATCCTGCCGGCACCGGTGGCAGTGATCGAGGCCGGTGTCAGCCTGGTGCGCAGCGGCGAGATCTGGACGCATCTGGCAATCAGCGGCTGGCGCGCGGCGCTGGGCTTCACCATCGGTGGCAGCATCGGCCTGGTGCTGGGTTTCATCACCGGCCTGTCGAAGTGGGGCGAACGCCTGCTCGACAGCTCGGTGCAGATGATCCGCAACGTGCCGCATCTGGCGCTGATTCCGCTGGTGATCCTGTGGTTCGGCATCGACGAGTCGGCGAAGATTTTCCTGGTGGCATTGGGCACGTTGTTCCCGATTTACCTCAACACCTATCACGGCATCCGTAACGTCGATCCGGCGCTGGTGGAGATGGCGCGCAGTTATGGCTTGAGCGGTTTCAGCCTGTTCTGGCAGGTGATTCTGCCGGGCGCGCTGCCTTCGATCCTGGTCGGCGTGCGCTTTGCGCTGGGCTTCATGTGGCTGACGCTGATCGTCGCCGAAACCATCTCGGCCAGCTCCGGCATTGGTTATCTGGCGATGAACGCCCGCGAGTTTTTGCAGACCGATGTGGTGGTGCTGGCGATCCTGCTTTACGCGGTACTCGGCAAGCTCGCTGACCTCGCCGCCCGTGGACTTGAGCGTGTGTGGCTGCGCTGGCATCCGGCGTATCAGGTGGCCAAGGGAGGTGCAGCATGACCGCTCAACAACCTCCACGCCTGCTGCGCGGGATCCCACTGGTGGTGCGCAACCTGCAGAAAACCTTCGGTGCGCGGCAGGTGCTGCGCGACATCGACCTGCACATTCCGGCGGGGCAATTCGTCGCCGTGGTCGGGCGTAGCGGGTGCGGCAAGAGCACCTTCCTGCGCTTGCTCGCCGGCCTCGATCAACCGACTGGCGGCGACCTGCTGGCCGGTGCCGCAGCGCTCAGCGATGCGCGGGAAGACACCCGGCTGATGTTCCAGGAGGCACGGCTGCTGCCGTGGAAAAAGATCATCGACAACGTCGGTCTCGGCCTTAAAGGCAACTGGCGCCCGCAAGCACTGGAAGCGCTGGAAGCAGTCGGTCTGGCGGATCGCGCCCATGAGTGGCCGGCAGCCTTGTCCGGTGGGCAGAAGCAGCGCGTGGCGCTGGCCCGGGCGCTGATCCACCAACCGCGCCTGTTGCTGCTCGACGAGCCGCTGGGGGCGCTGGATGCCCTGACCCGGATCGAGATGCAGCAACTGATCGAACGCCTCTGGCAAAAGCATGGGTTCACCGTGCTGCTGGTGACCCACGACGTCAGCGAAGCGGTGGCGATCGCCGACCGGGTGATTCTGATCGAGGACGGTGAAGTCGGCCTCGACCTGCAAGTGGAGTTGCCTCGTCCGCGAGTGCGCGGATCGCACCGACTGGCGGCGCTGGAAACCGAAGTGCTCAACCGTGTTCTGTCCCTGCCCGGCGAGCCGCCGGAGCCGGAACCTGTTTCACCACTGCCTACGCAATTGCGTTGGGCGCAATAACTCAAGTTACAACCAACGACAGGAATCAAAGCCATGACTATCAAAGCCATCAACGTGCGCAACCAGTTCAAAGGCTCGATCAAGGAGATCGTTCTCGGCGACGTGCTGTCGGAAATCGACGTGCAGACCGCTTCCGGCATCGTCACTTCGGTGATCACCACCCGCTCGGTCAAGGAGCTGGAACTGGTGGTGGGCAGTGAGGTGATCGCCTTCGTGAAATCCACCGAGGTGTCGATCGCCAAGTTGTAAGCCTGTGGAAAAAAACAAACCCCGGAGGGCGTGAGCCCTTCGGGGTTTTTCTTTTTGTGCACGGATTTGAATCGGCGGCGCTGCCATCGCGAGCAGGCTCGCTCCTACATTTGGAATGCGTTCCCCTGTGGGAGCGGGCTTGCTCGCGAAGGGGCCGGTGAATGCGCTAGAGAACTCTCTTGGGTAGATACGGCGGCAGATACAGGCCGATATAGGCATCAAACACCCGCATCCCTTCCTCGGCCATGCGCGGGGTGATCTGCCCGTGTTGCTGCACCGAGCGCGCATACACGCGGTCGCCCAGTTCCATCGCCAGGGCAAACACGTCGACATCGCTTGGCAGGCGCGGCAATTCGAAGTGATGGTCGAACAGTTTGTGCATCAGGTCGCCGAGTTCGATGTCGTGCTGGCGGTCGGCCTGGGTCACTTCGGTCAGGCCGTGCTGGGCGAGGATCAGCTGGCGAGCGGCGGCGTCTTCGTCGTAGATCTCCAGCATGCGCTGCTCGACCAGCCGCGACAGGTCACGCCAGTCGCGCAGCGCCTCGTGATCGATCGGCGCTTGCAGGCAGGCGCGGAAGGCTGCGTGCACATCGGCAGTCAAGGCTTCGAGCAGCGCCGGGACGCTGGCGAAGAAGTGATACACGGAGGACGGCGGAATCTGCGCGCGTTCGGCGACGCTGTAGATCGACAGACTGGCCACACCCTCGGCGGCCAGCAGCGTACGCGCGGCGTCGAGTATCGAGTCGATCCGCGCCTGGCTGCGGGCACGGGGTTTGCGAACGGGGGCGGGACGCGTCATGGAAGTCTCCTGCGGGGCAGCGGGCATTGTACGAGCCGAGCCGTGTGTTGTCTGCCAGGACGCCTTCGGGAGCAAGCCCCCTCCCACAGTTGATCTTCTGCGTACAAAAGATCCCCATTCGCTGCAGATCCCCTGTGGGAGGGGGCTTGCTCCCGAACCGCCGCAGGCGGCCATTCAGATCAGAATTCGGCCATAAAAAAACGCCGTGGGCCAAGACAGCCGACGGCGTTTTATCTGGTCGCAATCCGCTTAAACAGTATGCAGATACCAGTTGTACTCAAGGTCGGAGATGGAGTGTTCGAACTCCTCCAGCTCGCTTTCCTTGCAGGCGACGAAGATATCGATGTACTTAGGATCGATGTACTTGGCCATCACCTCGCTGTCGTCCAGCTCGCGCAGGGCATCGCGCAAGTTGTTCGGCAGGCTTTGTTCGTTCTGCTCGTAGCTGTTGCCTTCGACCGGAGCGCCTGGCTCGATCTTGTTCACCAGACCGTGATGCACACCGGCCAGGACCGAAGCCATCAGCAGGTACGGGTTGGCGTCGGCGCCGGCCACGCGGTGTTCGATACGCACGGCATCGGCAGAGCCGGTCGGTACGCGGATCGCCACGGTGCGGTTGTCCAGGCCCCAGCACGGCGAGTTCGGCACATAGAACTGCGCGCCGAAGCGACGGTACGAGTTGACGTTCGGGCAGAGGAAAGCCATCTGCGCCGGCAGGGTCTCGAGCACACCGCCGATCGCGTGACGCAGCGCGGCGTTCTGCTCGGGATCCTCGCTTGCAAAGATGTTCTTGCCATCTTTGTCGAGCACCGAGATATGGACGTGCAGACCATTACCCGCCTGGCCCGGATACGGCTTGGCCATGAAGGTGGTGTCCATTTCATGGTCGTAGGCGATGTTCTTGATCAGACGCTTGAGCAGGACCGCGTAGTCGCACGCCTTGATCGGGTCGGCGACGTGGTGCAGGTTCACTTCGAACTGCGCCGGGGCACTTTCCTTGACGATCGCATCGGCGGGGATGCCTTGCTCTTTGGCACCTTCCAGAATGTCCTGGAGGCAGTCGACGTATTCGTCGAGGTCGTCGATCAGGTAGACCTGAGTCGAGTGCGGGCGTTTGCCGGAGATCGGCGAGCGTGGCGGCTGTGGACGGCCGTTCACGTTTTCCTGGTCGATCAGGTAGAACTCCAGTTCGAACGCGGCGCAGATGGTCAAGCCCAGCTCGTCAAACTTTGCAACAACTTGACGGAGCACTTCGCGCGGATCGGCGAAGAACGGGTCACCCTCGAGTTCGTGCATGGTCATCAACAGTTGCGCGGTAGGGCGCTTCTGCCATGGCTCGTTGCACAGGGTATCGGGGATTGGATAGCAGATCCGGTCGGCGTCGCCGATGTCCAGACCCAGGCCGGTGCTTTCCACCGTAGAACCATTGATATCCAGAGCAAATAGAGAGGCCGGCAGGTTGATGCCTTTCTCGTAAACCTTGTGGAGGCTGGTGCGTTCGATGCGCTTGCCGCGCACCACACCATTCATATCCGCAATCAGAAGGTCAACGTACAGAACCTCAGGATGTTCCTTAAGGAACGCGTTCGCTTCGTTAAGCTGAACGGCACGCGGGGGTACCGACATGATGCAACACCTTTGTTGTTAAAAATATCAATCATTGATCTTTTCTGGTTTCAGTCAACCCGAACGGCCTGCCGAAGTCAAGCGAGGCCTTTTTTGCCCTAAAAAAGCGCTGCAAGGGCATTTATGGGGCACTTTGGGGCGGTTTTTTGTCCTTGAAACACGTGGCACCCGCAGGCTTGAGCAGGCCGTGTTGTATTTTTTACGGGGGTGTTGTGTAAAAAAATGAACAAGGCTAAGCTCCGACCAAACCCATAACAGCAATAATACCGGGGTGCTTCATGTCTCGCCTGCCGTTAATCGGCATCACCGACTGCTCGCAACAGTCCGGTCTGCATGCTCATCACATCAGTGGCGACAAATCCGTCCGTAATGCAGCCAGCATGGCTCGCGGCGGGTCGACGAGGTTCTCGTGCGCATCAGACCAAACGGCAACGTCCGATATTCTGGACGCACGGGACAGCATCCTGTTTATGGCGTTTCCTTTCAATATAGATCTCTTTGAGTCCCAAAGCCTGTGCCGCTCCCCGAGCCGTGCTCACGATTCTGCACGCCTTGAATGTGCACAGGAAATGCAACGCCAGCGTAAAGGGCAGGTAAGCTCCTCTTTCATTGTCGATGCGCGGTGCCGGGCGTAAGCCGGTACTGCGCGCAAGCAAGCCCCCTTTAACGCGACGCCACGGCGTCAAACTTTGCCTGACACGATGTCAGGAGACTCAGCCCAGAGGCATTTATGAGTAACAACCTCGACCAGCTCACCGATTGGTTGAAAGACCACAAGATCACAGAAGTCGAATGCATGATCGGCGACTTGACCGGTATCACCCGGGGCAAGATCTCGCCGACCAACAAGTTCATCGCCGAGAAGGGCATGCGCCTGCCAGAAAGCGTTCTGTTGCAGACCGTGACTGGCGACTACGTCGAAGACGACATCTATTACGAACTGCTCGACCCTGCCGACATCGACATGATCTGCCGTCCCGACCAGAACGCCGTGTACCTGGTGCCTTGGGCCATCGAGCCGACCGCTCAGGTGATCCACGACACCTACGACAAGCAAGGCAACCCGATCGAGCTGTCGCCGCGCAACGTCCTCAAGAAAGTCCTGAAGCTCTATTCCGACAAGGGCTGGCAGCCGATCGTGGCGCCGGAAATGGAGTTCTACCTGACCAAACGCAGTGACGACCCTGACTATCCGTTGCAGCCGCCGATCGGCCGCTCCGGGCGTCCGGAAATCGGCCGTCAGTCGTTCTCCATCGAAGCGGCGAACGAATTCGACCCGCTGTTCGAAGACGTCTACGACTGGTGTGAACTGCAGGAGCTGGACCTCGACACGCTGATCCACGAAGACGGCACGGCGCAGATGGAAATCAACTTCCGTCACGGCGACGCGCTGTCGCTGGCCGACCAGATCCTGGTGTTCAAACGCACCATGCGCGAAGCCGCGCTCAAACACGACGTGGCCGCGACCTTCATGGCCAAGCCGATGACGGGCGAGCCGGGCAGTGCCATGCACCTGCACCAGAGCATCATCGACATCGAGACCGGCAAAAACGTGTTCTCCAATGAAGACGGGACCATGAGCCAGTTGTTCCTGCACCACATCGGTGGCCTGCAGAAACTGATCCCGGAATTGCTGCCGCTGTTTGCGCCGAACGTCAACTCGTTCCGCCGCTTCCTGCCGGACACCTCGGCGCCGGTAAACGTGGAGTGGGGCGAAGAGAACCGCACCGTGGGCCTGCGCGTACCGGATGCCGGCCCGCAGAACCGCCGCGTGGAAAACCGCCTGCCGGGCGCCGACGCCAACCCGTACCTGGCGATTGCCGCGAGCCTGCTCTGCGGCTACATCGGCATGGTCGAGGGGCTGAACCCGAGCGCGCCAGTCGTAGGCCGTGGCTATGAACGCCGCAACCTGCGCCTGCCGCTGACCATCGAGGACGCGCTGGAGCGTATGGAAAACAGCGCGACCATCGAGAAATACCTGGGCAAGACCTTCATCACCGGCTACGTCGCGGTCAAGCGGGCCGAGCATGAAAACTTCAAGCGCGTGATCAGTTCCTGGGAGCGTGAATACCTGCTCTTCGCCGTCTGATACGCCGGGCGCGGTGGCCAGCCGCCGCGCCTTCACCGATAACAAGGAGAATTGGCATGACCAGCAACAACCCGCAAACCCGTGAGTGGCAAGCCCTGAGCAGCGATCACCACCTGGCCCCGTTCAGCGACTTCAAGCAGCTGAAAGAGAAGGGTCCACGGATCATCACCAACGCCAAGGGCGTGTACCTGTGGGACAGCGAGGGCAACAAGATCCTCGATGGCATGGCGGGTCTGTGGTGCGTGGCGATCGGTTATGGCCGCGATGAACTGGCCGACGCGGCCGCTAAACAAATGCGCGAACTGCCTTACTACAACCTGTTCTTCCAGACCGCGCACCCGCCGGCACTGGAACTGGCCAAGGCCATCGCCGACGTGGCGCCGGAAGGCATGAACCACGTGTTCTTCACCGGTTCCGGCTCCGAAGGCAACGACACCATGCTGCGCATGGTTCGCCACTACTGGGCGATCAAGGGCCAGCCGAACAAGAAAGTCATCATCAGCCGCAAGAACGGTTACCACGGTTCGACCGTGGCGGGTGCGAGCCTCGGTGGCATGACGTATATGCACGAGCAGGGCGATTTGCCGATCCCGGGCATCGTCCACATTGCGCAGCCGTACTGGTTCGCCGAGGGCGGCGACATGTCGCCGGAAGAATTCGGCATCTGGGCGGCCAATCAACTGGAAGAGAAGATTCTCGAAGTCGGCGTGGACAACGTCGGTGCCTTTATTGCCGAGCCGATCCAGGGCGCCGGTGGCGTGATCATTCCGCCAGACACCTACTGGCCGCGCATCAAGGAAATCCTCGCCAAGTACGACATCCTGTTCGTCGCCGACGAGGTGATCTGCGGTTTCGGCCGTACCGGTCAGTGGTTCGGTTCGGATTTCTACGACCTGAAACCCGACATGATGACCATCGCCAAAGGCCTGACGTCCGGCTACATCCCGATGGGTGGCCTGATCGTGCGTGACGAAGTGGTGAAGGTGCTCAACGAAGGCGGCGACTTCAACCACGGCTTCACCTACTCCGGGCACCCGGTGGCGGCGGCGGTGGGGCTGGAAAACATCCGGATTCTGCGCGACGAGAAAATTATCGAGAACGCGCATAACGAAACGGCACCGTATTTGCAGAAACGTCTGCGCGAACTCAACGATCACCCGTTGGTGGGTGAAGTACGCGGGGTGGGGCTGCTGGGGGCGATCGAGCTGGTGCAGGACAAGGCCACTCGCAAACGTTACGAAGGCAAGGGCGTGGGCATGATCTGCCGGCAGTTTTGCTTCGATAACGGCCTGATCATGCGCGCCGTGGGCGACACCATGATCATTGCGCCGCCGCTGGTGATCAGCAAGGCGGAGATCGATGAGCTGGTGACCAAGGCGCGCAAGTGCCTGGACCTGACCCTCAGTGCGTTGCAGGCCTAAGTGCTAGGCTTCGAGCGGGGGAGCTGCGGCGCTCTCGCTCGAAGGTGTCAGAAAGGTTGGCCTTTTCTTGAAAGACCGCCTCCGATCTTGCCAGACTAGCCGCAGTTCCAGTTGTCGGGGTTCGGCCGCTGAACAAAGTGGTTCAAAAAAGAAAAATTTGGAGCATGACGCATGAAGGCATTAGGTAAAAAGCTTGCTGGCAAGACTCTTCTCGCTTTGTCCGTTGCGGGCATGATGGCGGGTGCGGTCCACGCGGACGACAAGGTGTTGCACGTCTACAACTGGTCCGACTACATCGCTCCTGACACCATCGCCAACTTCGAGAAAGAGTCCGGGATCAAGGTCGTCTACGACGTATTCGACAGCAACGAAACCCTGGAAGCCAAATTGCTGGCGGGCAAGTCCGGTTACGACGTGGTTGTACCGTCGAACAACTTCCTGGCCAAGCAGATCAAGGCCGGCGTCTATCAGGAGCTGGACAAGTCCAAGCTGTCCAACTACGGCAACCTGAACAAGTCGCTGCTCAAGGCCGTTTCGGTCAGCGACCCGGATAACAAGCACGCCTTCCCGTACATGTGGGGCTCGATCGGCATCGGTTACAACCCGGAGAAGGTCAAGGCTGCGCTGGGCGTCGACACCATCGACTCCTGGGACGTGCTGCTCAAGCCGGAGAACATCGCCAAGCTCAAGGGCTGCGGTGTGAGCTTCCTCGATTCGCCGACCGAAATGCTTCCGGTCGCGCTGCACTACCTGGGCCTGCCAACCGACAGCCAGAAGAAAGAGGACATCAAGAAAGCCGAGGACCTGTTCCTCAAGATTCGTCCTTCGATCACCTACTTCCACTCCTCCAAGTACATCTCGGACCTGGCCAACGGCAACATCTGTGTAGCAGTCGGCTACTCGGGTGACGTGCAGCAGGCCAAGTCCCGTGCCGCCGAGGCCGGTGACAAGGTCAAAGTCAGCTACGCCATTCCGAAGGAAGGTGCCGGCAGCTTCTATGACATGGTCGCGATTCCGAAAGATGCGGAAAACATCGACGGCGCCTACAAGTTCATGAACTACCTGCTGCAACCGAAAGTGATGGCCGAGATCACCAATGCTGTGCGCTTCCCTAACGGTAACGCCGAAGCGACTCAGTACGTGAACAAGGACATCACCTCCGATCCAGGCATCTACCCACCGGCCGATGTGCAGGCCAAGCTGTATGCGATCGCCGACTTGCCGGCCGCTACCCAGCGTGAACTGACCCGCAGCTGGACCAAGATCAAATCCGGTAAATAAGCCGGTTTGAGGCAACAACCGCTGGCCGTCGTCGCCGTGACGGCGACCAGCGGATCAATTAAATGACAGAAAGTTTTGCTGGAACGGTTTTTCGAGGGTAAGTTGCGCGCCGGTTTGGTTGCCGGGCAGCCATGGCTGTCATGTAGCGCGGGGCAACTTGGGCCCAACTAATTTAGAGGACCTCCACTTGCCTATTTTTTCTTCTTTGCGCAAAGCCCTGCTGGCCACTGCCGGCCTGACGATCGCAGTCGGAGCCCAGGCCGCCGGTACGGTGCATATTTATAACTGGTCGGATTACATCGGCGAGACCACCCTGGCCGACTTCGAGAAAGCCACCGGGATCAAACCGGTGTACGACGTGTTTGATTCCAACGAAACCCTGGAAGGCAAGCTGCTGGCCGGGCGTACCGGTTACGACGTGGTCGTGCCGTCGAACCACTTCCTCGGCAAGCAGATCAAGGCGGGCGCGTTCCAGAAGCTCGACAAAACACAGCTGCCGAACTACTCGAACCTCGATCCGGTGCTGCTCAAGCGCCTGGAACAGAACGACCCGGGCAACCAGTACGCCGTGCCGTACCTGTGGGGCACCAACGGTATCGGCTACAACGTCGAGAAAGTCAAAGCGGTGCTCGGCATCGACAAGATCGACTCCTGGAGCGTGCTGTTCGAGCCTGAGAACATCAAGAAGCTGCACAGCTGTGGCGTCGCGTTCCTCGACTCGGCCGATGAAATGATGCCGACCGTGCTCAACTACATGGGCCTGAACGCCAACAGCACCAATCCGAAGGACTACGCCAAGGCCACCGACAAACTGCTGGCCGTGCGTCCCTACGTGACCTACTTCCACTCTTCGAAATACATCGGTGATCTGGCCAACGGCGACATCTGTGTGGCCATCGGCTTCTCCGGCGATATCTTCCAGGCCAAACACCGTGCCGAAGAAGCCAAGAAGGGCGTGAACATCGCCTACTCGATTCCGAAAGAAGGCGGTGCGCTGTGGTTCGACATGCTGGCGATTCCGAAGGACTCGTCCAACGTCAAAGAAGCCCACGCCTTCATCAACTATTTGCTGAAACCTGAGGTGATCGCTCAGGTCAGTGATTACGTCGGTTACGCCAACCCGAACCCAGGGTCGGACAAGCTGATGGAACAGTCCATCCGCACCGATGAAGCGGTTTATCCACCGCAAGCAGTCCTCGACAAGACTTACGTGTCGGTCGAGTTGCCACCCAATATTCAGCGTTTGATGACCCGTAGCTGGACCAAGGTCAAGTCGGGCAAGTAAGGCACAAACTATCCTGGGTTCGTCCGCGTTGGGCGAACTGCACTGTTTTTTTCTGGGAGTTTCGTAAATGGCAGTTGCCTCCGGCGCCTATAAGAAAGCCCTCGAGGGCGACCAGACACCTAAGCAGGTGTTGGTCAAAATCGACCGGGTCACGAAGAAGTTCGACGAGACGATTGCCGTGGACGATGTGTCCCTGGAAATCAAGAAGGGTGAGATCTTCGCCCTGCTCGGCGGTTCGGGATCGGGCAAATCCACTCTGCTGCGGATGCTGGCAGGGTTCGAACGGCCCACGGAGGGGCGCATTTTCCTCGACGGCGTCGACATCACCGACATGCCGCCGTACGAGCGACCGATCAACATGATGTTCCAGTCGTACGCCTTGTTCCCGCACATGACCGTGGCGCAGAACATCGCCTTCGGCCTCAAGCAGGACAAGATCCCCAACGCCGAGATCGATGCGCGCGTGGCCGAGATGCTCAAGCTGGTGCAGATGAGCCAGTACGCCAAGCGCAAGCCGCATCAACTGTCCGGCGGTCAGCGGCAGCGTGTGGCGCTGGCGCGCTCGCTGGCCAAGCGGCCGAAGTTGCTGCTGCTCGACGAGCCGATGGGCGCACTGGACAAGAAACTGCGTTCGCAGATGCAGCTTGAGCTGGTAGAGATCATCGAGCGCGTCGGCGTGACCTGCGTGATGGTGACCCACGACCAGGAAGAGGCCATGACCATGGCCGAGCGCATCGCGATCATGCACCTGGGCTGGATCGCCCAGATCGGCAGCCCGATCGACATCTACGAAACCCCGACCAGCCGTCTGGTCTGCGAATTCATCGGCAACGTGAACATCTTCGAAGGCGAAGTGATCGACGACGCCGAAGGCCACGCGACCATCACCTGCAAGGACCTCGACCGGCAGATCTACGTCGGCCACGGCATCAGCACCTCGGTGCAAGACAAGTCCGTGACCTACGCGATTCGTCCGGAGAAGCTGCTGGTCACCGCTGAAATGCCGACCTGCGAATACAACTGGTCGAGCGGCAAGGTGCATGACATCGCCTACCTCGGCGGTCACTCGGTGTTCTACGTCGAATTGCCGAGCGGCAAACTGGTGCAGTCGTTTGTCGCCAACGCCGAACGTCGCGGCCAGCGTCCGACCTGGGGCGATCAGGTTTACGTGTGGTGGGAAGACGACAGCGGCGTGGTACTTCGCTCATGAACATGCGCAAGTTCAAACGACGGCTCAACCGAATAATTCCCAATGGCCGGCAACTGGTCATTGGGGTTCCGTTCATCTGGCTGTTCCTGTTCTTCATGCTGCCGTTCTTCATCGTCCTGAAGATCAGCTTCGCTGAAGCCGACGTGGCCATCCCGCCGTACACCGAGATCTACACCTTCGCCGAGCAGAAGCTGCAACTGCTGCTGAACCTCGGTAACTACGCGATGCTCGGCGACGACGAGTTGTACATCGCCGCCTACCTCGGCTCGCTGAAAATGGCCTTCTTCAGCACGCTGCTGTGTCTGCTGATCGGCTATCCGATGGCCTACGCCATCGCCAGCGCCCGTAAAGAGCTGCAGACGGTGCTGGTGCTGCTGATCATGATGCCGACCTGGACCGCGATCCTGATCCGCGTTTACGCGTGGATGGGCATCCTCAGCAACAACGGTCTGCTCAACGGTTTCCTGATGAGCATGGGCTTGATCGACGAGCCGCTGCAGATCCTCAACACCAACCTGGCGGTGTATATCGGCGTGGTTTACTCGTACCTGCCGTTCATGATCCTGCCGTTGTACGCCAACCTGGTGAAGCACGATCACAGCCTGCTGGAAGCCGCTTCCGACCTCGGTTCGAGCACCTTCAACAGCTTCTGGAAAATCACTATTCCACTGTCCAAGAACGGGATCATCGCCGGCTGCATGCTGGTGTTCATCCCGGTGGTCGGTGAGTTCGTGATCCCGGAACTGCTCGGCGGCCCGGAAACCCTGATGATCGGTAAAGTGCTCTGGCAAGAGTTCTTCAATAACCGTGACTGGCCGGTGGCGTCCGCCCTGGCGGTGGTGATGCTGGCGATCCTGATTGTGCCGATCATCCTGTTCAACCGCAGTCAGGCCAAGGAAATGGAGGGCAAAGAATGAAGAACTTCCGTTTCTCCAGCCTGATGCTGGTACTGGGTCTGTTGTTCATCTACGCTCCGATGCTGATCCTGGTGATCTACTCGTTCAACGCCTCGAAACTGGTGACGGTGTGGGGCGGCTGGTCGGTGAAGTGGTACGTCGGCCTGCTCGACAACACGCAACTGATGGGCTCGGTGGTGCGCTCGCTGGAAATCGCCTGCTACACGGCAGTTGCTGCCGTGGCGCTGGGTACGCTGGCAGCTTTCGTGCTGACCCGCATCACCCACTTCAAGGGCCGCACGCTGTTCGGTGGCCTGGTCACTGCGCCGCTGGTGATGCCGGAAGTGATCACCGGTCTGTCGCTGTTGCTGCTGTTCGTGGCCATGGCGCAGATGATCGGCTGGCCGCAGGAACGTGGCATCGTCACCATCTGGATCGCCCACACGACGTTCTGTGCGGCGTATGTGGCGGTGGTGGTGTCGGCGCGTCTGCGTGAGCTGGACCTGTCGATCGAAGAGGCGGCGATGGATCTGGGTGCGCGGCCGTGGAAGGTGTTCTTCCTGATCACCATCCCGATGATCGCGCCATCGCTGGCAGCGGGCGGGATGATGTCGTTCGCCCTGTCGCTGGACGACCTGGTGCTGGCGAGCTTCGTTTCCGGCCCGGGTTCGACCACCCTGCCGATGGAAGTGTTCTCGGCGGTGCGTCTGGGCGTGAAGCCTGAGATCAACGCCGTGGCCAGTCTGATTCTGCTGGCGGTGTCGCTGGTGACGTTCCTGGTGTGGTTCTTCAGCCGCCGTGCCGAAGAAGCGCGCAAGAAAGCCATCCAGCAAGCCATCGAAGAAGGCGCCGCCGATTCGTGGAAGCAACCGGACGTACGCCGCGCGCCTGCGCCGGAAGCGGCTTAAGCAATATCGGGTTGGCCACATTCTCAGGGCCAACCCAAATCCAAATGTGGGAGCGGGCTTGCTCGCGAAGAGGGCGTGTCAGTCGACAGAAATGTTGTCTGATCCACCGCATTCGCGAGCAAGCCCGCTCCCACATTGGGTATTAGGCAGTCCAGGGAGATTGGCGGATGACTTCAACAAAGTTCATCGGCTTGAACCCCGGCTCCTGATCCTTCAGCACATCGGTCTTCACGTTACCGAATGTAGTCTGCGGACGATGGCGCAAGCCGTCGGCAAACGCGCAGATGATGCACTCCTTGAAACCTTCCCCGCGTGGATGCGCATGCACCACGGCTTCGCGCTGGGTGCTGCTGAACGCCGCGTAATCCATGCCCAGCACATCCATCTCGACACCCGCCGTCACCAGCGCCACGGTCGGACGCAGATGCTTGGGCACGCCCGGTGTGGTGTGCAGGGCAATCGACAGCCACACCTGCTCGATATCGTCATCGCTCAGCCCGTACGGCTTGAGAAACGCCGCCGCCGCGTTGGCACCATCCACTTCGAAGCGCTCGTCGTCACTGCGATAACCTTCGACCAGACCGAGGTCGTGGAACATCGCGCCGACGTACAGCAGCTCCGGGTTGTAAGGCAGTTGCTGGCGCTCGCCGCTCAATGCGCCGAACAGAAACACCCGGCGCGAGTGGTGGTAGAGCAGGTCGGTTTCGATGTCGCGAATGTACTCGGTGGTGGCCCGGGCGAGGGCGCTGTCGGGGATCTTGATGCCGGCTATGGTCGTGCTCATGAAGGTATCCTCATCGAAAACGCCGTCGTGGCGCTGATGGGCAAAGTCTGTTCCCCGAGGCACTAAACGGACAATCAACGCATGGCTGCGATCCTTGCCAATCGACCTGCAAATCGTGCCAATCTCGCTTGTTGAACGAGGATTGGCTAGGGTTGGCTCAATCAACAAGGCAGGTACGGCCCATGTGGGAGCGGACTTGCTCGCGAAAGCGGTGTGTCATTCAACAGATAAGTTGAATGTAAGGGCCCTTTCGCGAGCAAGCCCGCTCCCACAGGGATTTGTGTTTGCCAGGGCATTGAGGACATTGGAGGCTTATGAACAAAACCATCGCCATCGTGGTATTCCCCGGCGTGCAGGCGCTGGATGTCAGCGGGCCGATGGATGTGTTCGCCGAGGCCAACCGGTTTCTGCCGCCCGAGGATCACTACCAGTTGGAGGTGATCGGCCTCGAACGTGGGCCGATGGCTTGCTCCAATGGCCTGAACCTCAGCGCTCACCGACACTTCAGTGAAGCGCACGATGCTTATGACCTGCTACTGGTGGCCGGAGGGCCGCAGTTACCCTTCATGGATTTCGGCAAAGGCTTCGACACCTGGCTGCGCGAGGCCTGCGCGCGTGCACGGCGTTTCGGCTCGATCTGCAACGGCGCGTTCATGCTGGCGCGGGCGGGGCTGCTGGAAGGGCGCACGGTCACCACCCACTGGAACGACGCCGAGGCCCTGGCGCAGTTGTGCCCATCAACCCGGGTCGAGGCCGATCGCTTGTACGTCGAGGACGGTGCGCTCTACACCTCGGCCGGGGTCACGGCGGGGATCGATCTGTCGCTGTACCTGCTGGCCCGTGATTGCGGCGCTGAA
The DNA here is from genome assembly GCF_025466205.1 of Pseudomonas sp. 13B_3.2_Bac1. Lineage (NCBI taxonomy): Bacteria > Pseudomonadati > Pseudomonadota > Gammaproteobacteria > Pseudomonadales > Pseudomonadaceae > Pseudomonas > Pseudomonas sp. 13B_3.2_Bac1. Next base: position 440 of record NZ_JANLOG010000004.1, on the reverse strand, counting down.
GTGGCGCTGAGTGTGGCCAAGCGGCTGGTGGTGTTCACTCAGCGCTCGGGCGGGCAATCGCAGTTCAGCCCGTTCCTCACGCCGCATGCGGAGCCGACGTCAGCGGTGGCGATGGTGCAGTTGTATGTGCTGGCCAATCTCACCGGCGATCTGACGATTGCCGATCTGGCGAACGCGGCGAACATGAGTGCGCGCAACTTCTCCCGGGTGTTCGCCCGTGAGGCTCGGGTCACCCCGGCAGAGTTCGTGGAAAGTGCGCGAGTGGACGCGGCGCGGGTGCTGCTGGAAAGCACCACGGCACCGCTGAAAACCGTGGCCTATCAGTGCGGGTTTCGCGATGCGCAGCACATGCGCAGTGTGTTCAACCGTCGATTGGGCGTGACGCCGCAGCAGTTTCGGCTGAATTTTGCAGTGCTGCTCTGAGTTCCAGTGTTGTTCTT
>NZ_JANLOG010000115.1:0-31118 GCF_025466205.1 Pseudomonas sp. 13B_3.2_Bac1 | reverse complement strand
CCCCCCCCCCCCCCCCCCCCCCCCCCCCCCCCCCCCCCCCCCCCCCCCCCCCCCCCCCGCTCCTACAGGGATTTGTGGTGTTCCTGGAATGTGTGTGGGAATCTTGTCGCCCCTCGCACACTCAAGGATTGAATGTGAACGCCCGCCTCATCATCACCGCCCGGCTGATCTCCGACTTCGGCGCCTTTCTCAACATGGTCGCGCTGGCGACCTATGTCTACCTGCTGAGCAACAGCGCCATGAGCGTCGGGATCTTTCTCGCCAGCCGGGTTGGCGGGGGGATTTTTGCCAGCCTGATCGGTACGCGCTTCTATCGGCGCTGGAGTGGCCGGGTGCCGCTGATCGCCTTCGATCTGCTGCGCGCGGCGCTGCTTGGCCTGCTGTTGATCCTGCCGGTGAGCCAGCAGGCGTTGCTGTTGCCGGTAATCGCCTTTGGCCTGGGTTTTGGCAATTCGATGTTCGCCATCGGCCTCAACAGCCAGTTGCCGAAGCTGATCGACCCGGCGCAGCTACTGAAAACCAATGCCTGGATCACCTCGGCGTCATCCGCAGCGATGGTCGGCGGCAGTCTGGTCTCCGGCTTGCTGGTGGCGGCATTTGGTTTCGAAACGGTGTTTGCGCTCAACGCACTGACCTATGTGTTGGCGGCGCTGTTGATTGCGCCGTTGCGCTTCGCCGTTGCAGAAGTCAGCGAGCAATCAACCAGCGAACGCGGCGAATGGTCAGCTCTCAAGCAGGGCCTGCGCAGCGCTCCGGTAATCGCGGCGATGCTTGCCGTGACCATGGCCGACACCTTGGGCAGTGCCGCGCACAATGTCGGGTTCCCGATCATTTCCAAACTGCTGACCCCTGATTCGGCCAGCACCACGCTGGGTCTGATGCTGGCGGTATGGGCCAGCGGCAAACTGCTCGGCGCACGGATTGCCAGTCGCCTCAAAGGCACGGATAACCGTGATTTGGAGCGACGGTATTTCTTCGGCGTGGCGTTGATGTCCTGCGGTTTTATCCTGATGTTCCAGCAGCACAGCCTTTATGGTCTGCTGCTGTTTTCGCTGCCGGCGGGGCTGGGGGACGGTTTCTCCGAAGTCAGCCTGATGTCGCGTCTGCAGCGTGAACCGGAGCATTTGCGCCTGCCGATTTTCAGTTTCCTGACCTTGCTGCAAATGACCGGGTTCGGCGTCGGCATGCTGGTTGCCGCGCCGTTTTACGGCTGGTGGACGCCGGGTGCCGTGGTCATGCTGTTCCACGGCATCCCGCTCGGTACGCTGTTGACCGTGAAGCTGCTGGCGCTCAGGCGCGGGCGGGTTGCGCGCAGCAGCCCGACGCCAGTTCCTTGAGGATCGGGCAGTCGGGGCGATGGTCGCCATTACAGTGCTCGACCAGGTCCTGCAGGGTGTCGCGCAACTCGCCGAGCTCGCGGATCTTCTGGTTCAGCTCGTCGATGTGCTGACGCGCCAGGGCTTTCACATCAGCGCTGGCGCGTTGCCGGTCCTGCCACAGGGTCAGCAGCTTGCCGACTTCCTCCAGGGAAAATCCCAGATCCCGCGAGCGCTTGATGAACGCCAGCGTGTGCAGGTCATCATCGCTGTAGACCCGGTAGCCGCTGTCGGTGCGATGGGCTGCCTTGAGCAGGCCGATCGACTCGTAATAGCGGATCATCTTTGCGCTCAGGCCACTGTGCCGGGCCGCTTGACCGATGTTCATCGGTGCTCCTCCAGATCCTTCGGTTTCCAGGTTTTCAACAGTAGCGCATTGCTCACCACGCTGACGCTCGACAATGCCATCGCCGCGCCGGCAAGCACCGGGTTGAGGAAGCCGAACGCCGCCAGCGGAATGCCGATCAGGTTGTAGACGAAGGCCCAGAACAGGTTCTGGCGGATCTTCGCGTAGGTCTTGCGGCTGATCTCCAGCGCCGCCGGCACCAGCTGTGGATCGCCGCGCATCAAGGTGATGCCGGCGGCATGCATCGCCACGTCGGTGCCGCCACCCATGGCAATGCCAATGTCGGCCGCCGCCAGTGCCGGGGCGTCGTTGATGCCGTCGCCGACCATCGCCACCACCCCGGTTTTCTTCAGTTCGGCGACGGTCGCGGCTTTGTCGGCGGGGAGCACTTCGGCGTGAACATTGTCAATGCCCAGCGCCTCGGCCACCACGCGCGCGCTACCACGGTTGTCGCCAGTCAGCAGATGACTGTGGATCCCTCGGGCGGCCAATTGCTGCACCGCTTGCAGTGCCCCGGGCTTGAGCGTGTCACCGAAGGCGAACAACCCAAGCACCCGCGCTTCTGGGCTTTGCTCGATCAGCCACGACAAGGTCCGGCCTTGGTTTTCCCAGGCCTTGGCTGACTCGGCGAAGTGGCCGGCGCTCAAACCGCATTCTTCCAGCAAGCGCCGATTGCCCAGCGCCAGGCGCCGACCGGCAAGCGTGCCGGCGATGCCGCGCCCGGTCAGGGACTGGCTGTCGCGGACATCTGGCACCTGCAAGCCGCGCTCGGCGGCAGCGTCCAGCACGGCTTTGGCCAGCGGGTGCTCACTGCCGCGTTGCAGGGCACCGGCCAGTGTCAGCAGGGTATTTTCATCGCCATCCAGCGCACTGAAATGCGCGATGCGCGGGGTGCCGGAAGTCAGCGTGCCGGTCTTGTCGAAGACCACGTTGTCGACTTCATGGGCACGTTCCAGCGCTTCGGCGTCCTTGATCAGAATGCCGTGACGCGCAGCCACACCCGTGCCGGCCATGATCGCCGTCGGCGTGGCGAGGCCGAGGGCGCACGGACAGGCAATCACCAGCACAGCGACCGCGTTGATCAATGCGGTTTCCATGGGCGCGCCGTACAGCCACCAGCCGATCAGTGTCGCCAAAGCGATCAGCAACACGGTGGGCACGAACACCTGGCTGACTTTATCCACCAGTTTCTGGATCGGCGCTTTCGCTGCCTGAGCGTCCTCGACCAGACGGATGATCCGCGCTAATACACTTTCCGCACCGAGGGCGGTGGTGCGCACCAGCAGTCGACCTTCACCGTTGATCGCACCGCCGGTGACTTTGTCGCCCGGTTGTTTTGGCACTGGCAGGCTTTCGCCGCTGATCAGCGCTTCGTCAGCGTGGCTCTGCCCTTCGAGCACTTCGCCGTCGACCGGGAAACGTTCGCCGGGTTTGACCAGCACCTGATCATTCAGGCGCAGAGCGCTGATCGCCACGTCTTGCTCGCGACCGTCGATTACTTGAATCGCCCGTTCCGGACGCAAGGCTTCGAGGGCGCGGATGGCGCTGGCGGTCTGGCGTTTGGCGCGGCTTTCCAGGTATTTGCCGAGGAGTACCAGGGCGATCACCACCGCCGAGGCTTCGAAATACAGATGCGGCATGCGCCCGGCGGCGGTGGCCCATTCGTACAGGCTCAAGCCATAACCGGCGCTGGTGCCGAGGGCGACCAGCAAGTCCATGTTACCGGCCCCGGCGCGCACGGCTTTCCACGCGGCCACGTAAAACCGCGCACCGAAAATGAATTGCACCGGGGTGGCGAGGGCGAATTGCGCCCAGGCCGGGAGCATCCAGTGGATGCCGAACGGTTGTAGCAACATCGGCAGCACCAGCGGCAAGGCCAGGGCGATGGCGCAGATCAGTGCCCAGCGTTCATGTTGCAGGCGCTGTTGCTGGTTATCGGTAGTGGGGTGATCGGCTTGCCAGACGCTGGCCGAGTAGCCGGCCTTGCTCACCGCGTCGAGCAGCGATTGCGGGTCGACCTGACCGAGCAATTCGAGGTGTGCGCGTTCGTTGGCGAGGTTGACGCTGACGCTCTTCACCCCGGGGACTTTGTTCAGGGCGCGCTCGACACGACCGACGCACGAGGCGCAGGTCATGCCGTCGATGCTCAATTCCATGGTCTGCTGCGGCACGCTGTAACCGGCGCGCTGCACCGCCTCCATCAACGCCGGCAAGCTGCCACCCGGTGCCTGGACGCGGGCCTGTTCGGTGGCGAGATTGACGCTGACGCCACTGGCGCCGCTGACTTTGCGCAACGCCCGCTCGACACGCCCGGCGCAACTGGCGCAGGTCATGCCGGCAATCGGCAGATCGAAGGTGATGGAATCGGACATCGGTCTTACTCCCTGTAGAAGATGCCTACAAGGATCAACCTTGCCATGCGGGCAAGGTCAAGCGCCAATATTTGACTCAGCACAAAACCAATGTGGGAGCGGGCTTGCTCGCGAAAGCGCTGTGTCAGTCAACATCATCGCTGAATGGCACACCGCATTCGCGAGCAAGCCCGCTGCCACATTTGGAGTTTCGCTTAGTATTCGAGGGCGGCAGGTCGCAGGTACAGACCTTTGGCATTTGCCGCGATCCGGTACTTCACCACATCGCCGGCCTTGAGCGAGATCTCCTGCGCGGGCGGTGCCAGCATGCCTGCCTGGCAACCCGGCACCTGACCAGGCAACTGTTTCAGACGAATGGAAATCGTGCCGTGGGGCAGATTGAAGGAAGTGGTCTGTTCCTGCAGCAGGCGCGCTGCCAGTTCATCATTGACGTACACGCCAATCTCGCAGGGAGTCGGCACTTCCAGACGCTCGCGCGAGATGATCAGAACGGCGTAGTCCTCACCGGTCGCGTTGGCCTGGGGCAGGGCGGCAAAGAGGCTGAGCAAGCCAAACAGGCTGAAAGCTGACCAGCGCATGGCTGAATCTCCTGAGTTTGAGTCATTGGTGTGCGCAGCTTGGCTGAGCGCAGCGCCGATTGCCAGCCCGGCATTTTTTTCCAGAACTTGACCTTGCCATGGTGGCAAGCTCGACACTGCCGGCAACTTCACTCAAGGGAGTCAATCCATGCAAGTGTTCAATGTTCAAGGCATGTCCTGCGGTCATTGTGTCAATGCCATTACCCACGCCGTGCAGGCGAAAGATCCGGCGGCCAGCGTGCGGGTCGATCTGGCTGCCAAAGAAGTCGGCGTCGAGAGTTCGCTCAGCGCGGAGCAGGTGATCGAGGTTATCAGCGAAGAGGGTTATCCGGTGAAATTGGCCGGGTGACCAAAAGCCAAAAGATCGCAGCCTGCGGCAGCTCCTACAGGGTATTGGTGCGACTCCTGTAGGAGCTGCCGCAGGCTGCGATCTTTTGATCTTTGCTGTGCAGTTCGTCTGACTTTCTAATAGTTAGCGAGCTATCGGAATGTTCAAGGTGTCTCAGCGCGGCTAGACTGTCGGGCTGCCGACTTCTATCCAACCTGGATGCCTGATGAACTTCCGTACCATTCTGATTCTCGGTGCCTTGAGCGCCTTCGGTCCGCTGGCGATCGACTTCTATTTGCCGGCGTTCCCGTCGATGGCGCTGGCCTTTGGCACTGATGAAAAGCATGTGCAACTGACCTTGGCGGCGTATTTCGCCGGCCTGTCGATCGGTCAATTGCTATACGGCCCGGTGGCCGACCGTTTTGGGCGGCGTCTGCCACTGCTCGTCGGGGTTGGCCTGTTCACCCTGGCCTCACTGGCCTGTGCCTATGCACCGAATCTGGAGTGGCTGATCGGCGCGCGTTTCGTTCAGGCGCTGGGCGGCTGCGCGGGAATGGTGATTTCCCGGGCGGTGGTCAGCGACAAGTGCGATGCGGTCGGTTCGGCCAAAGTCTTTTCGCAGTTGATGCTGGTGATGGGCCTGGCGCCGATCCTCGCGCCGCTGCTCGGCGGTCTGCTGGTCAACACCACGGGCTGGCAGTCGATCTTCCTCGTGCTGACCGGCTTCAGTGCACTGGCCGGCCTCGCTGTGGCACTGGGTCTGCCGGAAAGTCTGCCGGACTACGTGCCGCGCCAGCCGTTGTCCGGTGCGTTGCGCCAATACGGCCGGTTGTTCGGCGACCGGGTGTTTCTCGGCCACGCCCTGACCGGCGGCATCGCAGTTGCCGGGATGTTTTCCTACATCGCCGGTTCGCCGTTCGTCTTCATCAAACTCTATGGCGTACCGGCCGAGCATTTCGGCTGGCTGTTCGGCACCAACGCAGCGGGTTTCATTCTGGTGGCCCAGGTCAACGCGCGGCTGTTGGCCAAGCGCGGTCCGGCCTTCCTGCTGTCGCGGGCGGTGTGGGTGTATCTGTTGGCCGGTGTCTCTTTGCTCGCGGTCAGCTCGTTGCACACCGAAGCCTTGTGGCCGCTGTTGATTCCGTTGTTCGTGTGTATTGCCAGCCTCGGCTGCATCCTGCCTAACGCAGCGGCGTGTGCGATGAACGGTCAGGGCGCGCGCGCCGGCAGTGCCTCGGCACTGATGGGTTGCCTGCAGTTCAGCGTGGCTTCCGGCGCGGCCTCGCTGGTGGGCGTTCTGCACGACGGCAGCGCCATACCGATGGCCATGGTCATCAGCCTGTGTGGATTACTGGTGGTGAGTGTCGCGATGTACACCCGGCATTTGCAGAATGTTCGGGCGTTGGCGCAAGCACAGGCCGAAGCCTGATACGTCAGCCAGCAGCGCGTTGCTGTCCGGAGTCGGGAATCTGATGCGGCGCGTGCAGGCGCGCTTCAAGGGTGCGGGTGAAGGCGAGGGCCTCGGCTTCACTGCGAAATGTCACGGCGTGCTGGTCCAGACGAACCTGCCATTGGGACTTTGCCACTTCTTTTATCAGGATCTTCATTGCTGACCTCCCTTGCGTAAAAGATGTATCGCAGAGGCTTCGAGTGTAGACCTGAATACGATCGCATTTGTGACAACGGAGAAGCATCTGACTGACGGCAAAAATCAGCGCCAGCCCTTGAATGGTCTGGCGCTGATTGCGGGCCTTCGGATTCTTAGAAACTTTCTAAAACAATTTTCCCCTTGGCTTTGCCACTTTCCAGCAACTCATGCGCGCGACGCAGGTTCGCCGCGTTGATCGTGCCGAAATGCTCGCCCACCGTAGTCTTCAACGTCCCCGCATCAATCAACTCGGCCACGCGGTTGAGCAGTTTGTGTTGTTCGATCATGTCCGGGGTTTCGAACAGCGAGCGGGTGTACATGAACTCCCAGTGCAGCGACAGGCTCTTGCGCTTGAGCTTGCTCACGTCCAGCGACTTCGGATCGTCGATCAACGCCAGTTTGCCTTGCGGTGCCAGCGCCTCGACCAGTTGATCCAGGTGCAGATCAGTCTGGGTCAGGCTGGCGACATGGGTCACGTGATCGATGCCGGCGCGTTTCAGTTCTTCGCTCAGCGGCTGGCTGTGGTCGATCACCAGGTCGGCGCCCAGCTCCGTCACCCAGTCGCGAGTCTGTGCACGGGATGCGGTGCCGATGACCTTGAGCCCGGTCAACTGGCGGGCCAGTTGGGTGAGGATCGAACCGACGCCGCCAGCGGCGCCGACGATCAGCAGGCTTTGACCTTCATCGGTCTTGCCCTCACGGATCTGCAGGCGTTCGAACAGCAGCTCCCACGCGGTGATCGCGGTCAGCGGCAGCGCAGCAGCTTCGGCGAAGCCGAGGGATTTCGGCATGTGGCCAACAATGCGCTCATCGACCACGTGCAGCTCGCTGTTGCCACCGGCACGGGCGATGGAGCCGGCGTAAAACACTTTGTCGCCGGCCTTGAACAGCGTCACTTCACTGCCGACGGCCTTGACCACACCGGCGACGTCCCAGCCCAGCACTTTTGCTGCGCCGTTTTCCGGCGCCACGTTCTGCCGCACCTTGGTGTCGACCGGGTTGACCGAGATGGCTTTGACTTCCACCAGCAGGTCGCGCGGCCCGGCGACCGGCTCCGGCAGTTCGATGTCTTGCAGGGATTTTTCGTCGCTGATCGGCAGGGAGGCGTAATAGGCGATGGCTTTCATGACTTGCTCCGTAACGGTAATAGAAGAAGGGCTCAGGCGATGGCGCCCAGACGTTTCAATTGGAAGTGTTCGATGCAGTGGCCGGCGGTGGCCTGGAAGTTCTGAAAATGCGCGCTGGCGTTGTGCGCCTGGAGGATTTCCTCGCTGGCCCAATGTTCGATCACATAAAAAGTCAGCGGATCGGCCAGGTCGCGGTGCAGGTCGTACTGGCTGCAACCCTCCTCGGCGCGGCTCGGTTCAACCAGTGCGCGCAGGGCGTTTTCGAGGGTGTCCTGCTGGCCGGGTTTGGCGATCAGGGTGGCGATGGCGGTGAATGCTTGGGACATGTTTGGCTCCAGTCGCGGGATAAATTCGCTTGAGCAGATCATTGGCTATTTCTCGGCACGATAAAACCGGCTAAAAGAGCAGTCTCTTTCAATATTTTTTTGATAATCGAGGCTGAGAATGCTGCGTTTCGACGATTTGCAGTTGTTCGTTCGTGCGGCGGATCTCGGCAGCCTGTCTGCGGCGGCGCGGGTGATGGACATGTCTGCCGCGGTGGCCAGCGCCGCGCTCAAACGTATCGAACAGCAACTGGGTGTGCGTCTGCTGGCGCGCTCGACCCGCAGCCTGCGCCTGACTGCCGAGGGCGAAGGCTTTCTCGAATATGCCCGGGCCGCGTTGAGTTCGCTGGACGAAGGCCGGCGATTTCTCTCCAGTGCGCAGGATCAGGTCAGCGGCATCCTGCAGTTGTCGGCGCCTTCGGATTTCGGCCGCAACCTGTTGTTGCCATGGCTCGACGAGTTTCAGCGCGAGCATCCGAAACTGACCGTGCGCCTGTTGCTCGGTGATCGCATCGCCGACCTGTTCCGCCAGCCGGTGGACATCGCCTTGCGTTATGGCGAACCGGAGGACTCGAGTCTGGTCGCCTTACCCATCGCCCCGGACAATCGCCGCGTGCTTTGCGCATCTCCAGCGTACCTGGCGCGCCACGGTGAGCCGCGTCAGCTCGAACAACTGGCGCAGCACAATTGCCTGCTGTACATGCTCGGCAGCCGGGTACACGACCATTGGAGTTTTCATGACGGCAAACGTGAAGTCGGGCTGACGGTCAGTGGCGATCGCTTCAGCGATGACGCCGACGTCGTGCGGTTGTGGGCGGTGGCGGGGGCAGGAATCGCCTACAAGTCGTGGCTCGATGTCGGCGCGGATGTCCTCGCCGGACGCCTCAAAGTGTTGCTGCCGGAACTGCTCTGCGAGCGTGCTCCGCTGAATCTGTTGTGCGCCCATCGCGCACAATTGAGTAAGCCGGTGAACCTTTTGAGGGAAATGCTCGCCAGCCGATGCGCCGAATTGAGTAGTCAATTTCCCCATTTCCCGAAAGTTGATCATTAGTCGCAGGCAATTAGCGAAATTTCTCTCAGGAACTATCACCATTCGTGTCAGCCACGGCGCAGGAAGCGGCGTGCATCCCGCTTATACTAGCCACCGCCTCAAACCTGCACCGATAACCGGCCAGGACAGAATCCGGCCGGTTTTTGCAGGGCCGGGCGAGCGCTGCACAAACGCCGCGGACACGCCATTGACGGGGGCAGCAGCACTGGCCTGGCGTGCTCCGGTTCATGGCGTTTTACCCGTCTTGGCCGACGACCCATTAGTGGTCAAGATGTCTTCGAGCAGTAGACGATACGATTCAACAGGGAGTGAATACATGGAACATGCACCTTGCATCAGCCAGATCGCCACGCTGCTGGCCGACCCCAAGCGCAGTGCGATGATGTGGGCGTTGATGGATGGCTCGGCCCGCCAGACCGAAGAGCTGGCGCTGCTGGCAGGGTTGTCGCCATCCTCGGCCAGTGCGCATCTGGGGCGTTTGTCCGGCGGGGGCCTGTTGAAGGTCGAGGTTCGCGGGCGCAAGCGCTTTTTCCGCCTGGCTGCCCCGGAAATCGCAGCGGCCATCGAAGCTCTGGCCAGCGCCACGATCGCCAGCGCACCGCGGGACATTCCTCACGTATTCAAACGCTCGACGCCGAGCGCCAATCCCCAGACCGCGCCGTCTTCGCTGCTGCGTGCGCGCTTTTGCGATGACCATTTGGGGGGCACGCTGGCCGCCGATCTGTATCAGCGTCTGCTCGATGCCGGCTGGCTCGAACAGATCGAGCAGCGGGTCGTGGTGACGCTCAAAGGCTCGACACAACTGGCCAACCGCGGGGTGTTCATTCAGGCCCTCGCCCATCGCAAGGCCCAGGTGGCGTGCGCGTGTCCCGACTGGAGCGAACGTCGCCCGCACCTGGGCGGCTCACTCGGCGCGGCGGTGCTGCAACTGTTCATGCAGTCCGGCTGGCTGGCGCTGCCCAAGGACTCCCGCGCGTTGCAGGTGACCCCGGCCGGGCAACGGGAAATCCACCGTTTCGCCAAGGAAACCGAGCTGGAATTGGCGTAGTAGAGCGTTCGCCGGCCGACACTTCGACGCTGGCGTCGCCTGTGACTGCGAACAGGTCGTATCCAGAAAAAGCGCTGAGGCGTAATCCCGCACACTCGATCCGCACACATTGTGGAGGGGGGATGGGACATGGATACGCGAAACTTCAGCGCGGCAGAACGCCTGGAACGGCTACCGCTCAGCGGTTATCACCGGGGCATTTTCATCATCATCGCCCTGGCGTTCTTTTTCGATTCCATGGACCTGGCCATGATGACGTTCCTGCTCGGCTCGATCAAAACCGAGTTTGGCTTGAGCAGTGCGCAAGCGGGCCTGCTCGCCAGTTCGAGTTTCTTCGGCATGGTGCTGGGGGCGTCGCTGTCGGGCATGCTCGCCGACCGCTTCGGGCGCAAACCGGTGTTCCAGTGGAGCATCGTGCTGTGGGGCGTGGCCAGTTACCTGTGTTCGACCGCGCAAACGGTGGAGAGCCTGACGCTGTTCCGCATCCTGCTCGGAATCGGCATGGGCATGGAGTTTCCGATTGCGCAGTCGATGCTGTCCGAGCTGATCCCGGCGCAACGACGCGGGCGTTACATTGCGTTGATGGACGGTTTCTGGCCGTTGGGTTTTGTCGCAGCCGGGGTGCTGTCGTACTTCCTGCTGCCGTTGATTGGCTGGCGCGACATCTTTCTGGTGTTGGCGGTGCCGGCGGTATTCGTGCTGGCGATCCGGTTCTTTATCCCCGAATCACCACGCTGGCTGGAACAGGCCGGACGCCATGCAGCGGCGGACAAGGTCCTGAACGCCATCGAGGCGCGCGTGCGTACATCGCTCGGTGTCGCGACGCTGCCGGAGCCGGTGCGCCTGCCAAGGACAGTGACGCCGCCGGGTAACTTCTTCTCGGCGCTCAAGCAGATCTGGTCGCCACAATACCGCCAGCGCACGACGATGATCTGGAGCCTGTGGTTTTTCGCCTTGCTCGGGTTTTACGGACTGACATCGTGGCTCAGTGCGTTGTTGCAACAGTCGGGTTTTGCCGTGACCCAGTCGGTGTATTACACCGTGTTGATATCGCTGGGCGGGATTCCCGGGTTTCTGATGGCGGCGTGGCTGGTGGAACGCTGGGGGCGCAAGCCGGTGTGCATCGTGACGTTGCTCGGCGGCGGTGTGATGGCGTTTCTCTACGGGCAGAGCGCGGTGTTCGGCGGCAACGTCGCGTTGCTGATCAGCTCCGGGCTACTGATGCAGTTTTTCCTGTTCGGCATGTGGGCAGTGCTCTACACCTACACGCCGGAGTTATACCCGACCTCAGCGCGCGCCACCGGCTCGGGCTTTGCCTCGGCGATTGGCCGCGTTGGTTCGTTGCTCGGGCCGTTTGTGACCGGGTTGGTGTTCCCGATTACCGGGCAGGGTGGGGTGTTTGCGCTGGGGGCGCTGTGCTTTGCGATTGCGGCGGGGGTGGTGTGGCTGTTCGGGATGGAGACGCGGGGCAGGACGCTGGAAGAGCTGACTGAAACCGAAACTGCCAGCTGAGCACGGACTCAATGTGGGAGCGGGCTTGCTCGCGAAAGCGGTGTGTCATTCAACCAATATGTCGACTGACACACCGCTTTCGCGAGCAAGCCCGCTCCCACAGGGGATTTGCGTAGTGCTTACGGTTTTACCAGGCGCGCATCCAGGCTGTTCTGCGCCAGGCGCTTGGCCTGATCCTGGGTCATGCCCAAGTGCTCATGCAGCGCATGGAAGTTCTCGGTGACGTAGCCGCCGAAGTACGCCGGGTCATCGGAGTTGACGGTGACCTTCACCCCACGCTCGAGCATGTCGAGGATGTTGTGCTGCGACATGTGATCGAACACGCAGAGCTTGGTGTTCGACAGTGGGCACACGGTCAGCGGGATCTGCTCGTCGATGATCCGCTGCATCAGACGCTCGTCTTCGATGGCGCGTACGCCATGGTCAATGCGCTGGATTTTCAGCAGGTCGATAGCCTCCCAGATGTACTCCGGCGGGCCTTCTTCACCGGCATGGGCGACGGTCAGGAAGCCTTCGTCACGGGCGCGGTCGAACACACGCTGGAACTTGCTTGGCGGGTGACCCATCTCGGAACTGTCGAGGCCGACGGCGACAAACGCATCACGGAACGGCAGCGCCTGATCGAGGGTTTTCTGTGCTTCGTCTTCGCTCAGGTGGCGCAGGAAGCTCAGGATCAAACCGCTGGTGATGCCCAGTTGCTGCTCGCCATCCTTGAGTGCCGCGGCGATGCCGTTGAGCACTACTTCGAACGGGATGCCACGGTCGGTGTGGGTCTGCGGGTCGAAGAACGGTTCGGTGTGAATCACGTTCTGCGCTTTGCAGCGCAGCAGGTAGGCCCAGGTCAGGTCGTAGAAGTCCTGCGAGGTGCGCAGCACGTCGGCGCCCTGGTAATACAGGTCGAGGAATTCCTGCAGGTTGTTGAAGGCGTAGGCCTTGCGCAGGGTTTCGACATCGCTCCACGGCAGGGCGATCTTGTTGCGTTCGGCCAGGGCGAACAGCAACTCAGGCTCCAGCGAGCCTTCCAGATGCAGGTGCAGTTCGGCCTTGGGCAGGGCGTTGAGCCAATCGTACATATTCTTTTCTCATCAGGTGCAGATGGCGGCCATTCTACAGATGCGCGCCGAAACAATTGGCAAAACCTGACCAAGCGATCCATCACACCGCTTGCGGCTCGCGACGATAGGCGTAGGTATCGGCGAAGCGCGACAGCAGGAATTCGGCGCAGGTGGTGGTCGGATATTTCGCCGGATGCTGTGCGTCCTGGCAACCGGGCAGGCATTCGATACGGGTGTCCGGATGCGGCTCGGCGAAGAACGGCATCGAATAGCGATCCACCCCCAGCGGACTGATCACCCGGTGCGGCGTCGAGCGATAACGGTCATTGCTCCAGCGCGCCATCATGTCGCCGAGGTTGACCACGAAGGTGCCGTCAATCGGTGGCGCGTCGATCCATTCACCTTTGACGCTCTTCACTTGCAGGCCGCCAGCGCTGTCCTGATAGAGCAGGGTGATGCAGCCATAATCGGTGTGCGCTCCGGCGCCTTGCTGCTCGGCGCTGCTGGCAGTGTGGCGCGGCGGGTAGTGGATCATCCGCAGCACACTGACCGGCTGATGGAAGCGAGTGTCGAAGAAGTCGCGTTCGATGCCCAGCGCAATCGTCATCGCACGCAACAGGGTTTGTGCAAGCGCCTGCATGTCGAGGTAGTGCTGCTCCATCAGCGCTTCCCAACCGGCGATTGGCGGATGACGGTTGGGCCCGCGCAAGGGTTTTTCCGCGAGCACCTCGGGATGATTCGCCGGCAAGTGCAAGCCCATGTCGAAGGTTTCTTTGAGGTCGCTGGGTTTGTCCGGGTCGAGCTGTTCGGTGGCGATCGCACCGTAGCCGCGATGGTGGCGGGTCTGGGTGATATCGATCTGGAGTTTTTCTTCTGCCGGTAGCGCAAAAAAACGCTGGGCGTGGTCGAGCAGCGAGTCGATGCGCTGCGCGGAAATCGGATGGCCCTTGATGTAGAAAAAGCCCCATTCGCGGCAGGCTTGGTCGATCTTTTCCGCCACGGCAGGCCAGGCGTTTTGGTCGTCGCTATAGAGCGGGCTGATGTCGATGATCGGGAGCTGATCCATACACAATCCTAAAGAACGCTGAAGAACCATTGTAGGAGTGAGCCTGCTCGCGATAGCGGTGTGTCATTCAACATCATCGGTGACTGACACACCGCTTTCGCGAGCAAGCCCGCTCCCACAGGGGAAGGGTGGTGGGGCCGGGATTACTTCGGCATCTCGGCCTTCATCCCTTCCACGTAATAGTTCATCGACGCCAATTCGGCATTGGTTGCGCTCACCCCAGCAGGGATTTTCTCCACGCCGGCCTGATCCTTGATCGGCCCGGTGAACGGTTGCAGCGTACCGCTCTTGATGTCGGCAATGATCTGCTCGGCCTCGGCTTTCACCGGCGCCGGTACCAGGTCGCTGATCGGCAGTTCAACCGTGCCTTCCTTCAACCCGCCCCAGTAATCCTGGGATTTCCAGCTGTGGTCGATCACGCTTTGCGTGGCTTGAATGTAGTGCGGCGCCCAGTCGTTGACGATCGAGGTCAGCACCGCTTTCGGGCCGAAGTGCGCCATGTCCGAGGCGTAACCCACGGCGTACACGCCACGCCGTTCGGCGGCCTGGATCGGCGCCGGGCTGTCGGTGTGCTGGAACACCACGTCCACACCCTGATCGATCAGCGCGTTGGCGGCATCGGCTTCCTTGCCCGGGTCGAACCACGAGTTGACCCACACCACCTTGATTTCGGTGCCAGGGTTGTACTTGTTCAGCGCCAACTGGATCGCGTTGATGTCGCGGATCACTTCCGGAATCGGGAACGAGGCGACGTAACCGACCTTCTTGCTCTTGGTCATCTTCGCCGCGAGAAAACCGCCGACATAACGACCCTCGTAGGTGCGCGCCAGATAGGTGCCGAGGTTCTTGTCCTGCTTGTAGCCGGTGGCGTGTTCGAAGGTCACCTTGGGAAACTGTTTGGCGACTTTCAGCGTCGGGTTCATGTAGCCGAAGGAGGTGGTGAAGATCAGGTCGTAGTTGTCCTTGGCCATGTTGCGGATCACCCGTTCGGCGTCGGCGCCCTCGGCCACGTTCTCGACGTAATTGGTGCTGATCTGCGCGCCGAATTTCTCCGCCAGTGCCTTGCGCCCCTGTTCATGCTGATACGTCCAGCCGTGGTCGCCGATCGGGCCGATGTAGACGAAACCCACCTTCAGCGGATCGGCAGCGCTGGCGCTCAGGCTGATCCCCAGACCGATGGCGGCGCACAGCAGTTTATGCAGCGGACGTATTTGCATGAATTGGAGCTCCATTTTGTTGTGTGTGGACAGGGGCAATGCAAATTGCTGACCAACAGGACAACAAACAATCCGAAACCGAGGCGCGGCCTTCGCGAGCAAGCCCGCTCCCACAGGGGAATGCATTCCAAATGTGGGAGCGGGCTTGCCCGCGAAGAGGCCGGCAGGAACGATAAAAGTGCATGGTTGAAACCAGCTGCCATCGGCTGGTGCGCTAAGGTGTAACGAAACGTTAGCGCCACGCCGCAGTCAGTAGCTCATTCGAACCTCTCGGCAAAAAGGCCCGCCATGCTCACGATCCTCAAGCAAGAAAGCTTTCTATTGCTGGCAGTGATTGCCGCGTGCATCGCCTATCCGCTGGAACACTGGATGCTGCAAAGCGGACAGATCGTCGCGCTGATTTCTGGCCTGGTGCTGATCGCCTTCATCGTCGCCGCGTCGATGCGCGTCGCCCATCATGCCGAACTGCTCGCGGAAAAAGTCGGCGACCCCTACGGCACGATGATCCTGACCCTCGCTGCGGTGCTGGTGGAAGTGGTGATCCTGGCGATCATGATGAGCAACGAGGCGTCCGCCACACTGGTGCGTGACACGATTTATTCGGCGGTGATGCTCGACATCAACGGCATCCTCGGCCTCGCCGCGTTGATGGGCGGGCTCAAGCACGGCGAGCAGTCGTACAACGATGATTCGGCGCGCAGCTACAGCGTGATGATCCTCACCGCGATGGGCGTGTCGATGGTGGTGCCGGAGTTTATTCCGGCGGCCAACTGGAAGATTTACTCGGCGTTCACCATCGGTGCGATGGTAGTGCTTTATGCGTTGTTCCTGCGCATGCAGGTCGGCCCGCACAGCTACTTTTTCAGCTACAGCTACCCGGACAAGCGCCGCAAGAAAGCACCGGTGGAGGATGAGTCGAAACCGCTGAGCCTGACCTGGTCGATCGGCATTCTGGTGTTCGGGGTGGTGGTGATCGGCGCACTGGCCGAAGTGATGTCCAAGACCCTTGATCTGGGCCTGGAAGGCACGGGCGCACCGCCAGTGATCACGGCGATTCTGGTGGCGGCGATTTCCGCGGCGCCGGAGATTCTGACGGCGTTGCGTGCCGCGTTGGCCAACCGTATGCAGTCGGTGGTGAACATTGCGATGGGCGCGTCACTGTCGACGGTGATCCTCACCGTGCCGGTGATGGAAGCGATGGCGCTCTACACCGGCCAGCCGTTTCAGATGGCGATGACCCCGGTGCAGACGGTGATGATCTTCATCACGCTGATCGTCAGTGCGATCAACCTGAATGACGGCGAGACCAATGCGATCGAGGGCATGACGCACTTTGTGCTGTTTGCGACGTTCATCATGCTCTCCCTGCTGGGCCTTTAAGGACATACACAAATCCAAATGTGGGAGCGGGCTTGCTCGCGAAAGCGGTGTGTCAGGCAGGCTAAATCTGAATGACACGACGCCTTCGCGAGCAAGCCCGCTCCCACAGGGTTTAGTGTTGGGATCAGGTCCCGGCGATCAACTGGCGAGCCGCCTGGCTGTGATCAGCGATCAGGCCCTTCAGATCCAGCCCTTCAACCTGGCCATCAATCACCCGCCACTTGCCGCCAATCATCACCCGATCCGCACGATCGGCACCGCACAACAACAGCGCCGAAATCGGATCATGGCTGCCCGAGAAGCGCAGCTCATCCAGCTTGAACAACGCCAGATCCGCCTGCTTGCCCACCGCCAGCTCACCAATGTCGGTACGCCCCAACAGGCTCGCCGAGCCCTTGGTCGCCCAGCCGAGCACGCGCTCCGGGGTGATTTTTTCCGCGCCATAACGCAGACGCTGGATGTACAGCGCCTGCCGCGCTTCGAGGATCATGTTCGACGCGTCGTTGGAGGCCGAACCGTCCACGCCCAGACCGAACAACGCGCCGGCATCGGTCAAGTCGATGCTCGGGCAGATGCCGGAGGCCAGACGCATGTTCGAACTCGGGCAATGGCAGATACCGGTGCGGGCCTGACCGAGGCGAGCGATTTCGTCCGGGTTGAAGTGGATGCCGTGAGCCAGCCAGGTGCGTGGTCCGAGCCAGCCGACGCTGTCCAGATAATCCACGGTGCGCAGGCCGAAACGCTGCAGGCAGAAATCTTCTTCGTCGAGGGTTTCGGCCAGATGGGTGTGCAGGCGCACGTCGAGTCTGTTCGCCAGTTCGGCGCTGGCCGACATGATTTCCGGGGTCACCGAAAACGGCGAGCACGGTGCCAGGGCGATCTGGATTTGCGCGCCGTCACCGCGCTCATGGTACTCATGAATCAGCCGCTGACTGTCGTCGAGAATCACCTGACCTTCCTGCACGGTCTGCTGCGGCGGCAGACCGCCGTCCTTCTCGCCGAGGCTCATCGAACCGCGGGTGAGCATGGCGCGCATGCCCAGTTCCCGCACGGTGTCGACTTGCACGTCGATGGCGTTTTCCAGACCGTCCGGGAACAGGTAATGGTGGTCGGCGGCGGTGGTGCAACCCGACAGCAGCAATTCAGCCAAAGCCACTTTCGTCGCGAGGGCAAGTTTTTCCGGGGTCAGCCGCGCCCACACCGGGTACAGGGTTTTCAGCCACGGGAACAACGGCTGATTGACCACCGGCGCCCAGGCGCGAGTCAGGGTTTGATAGAAATGGTGATGGGTGTTGATCAGGCCCGGCAGGATCACATGCTCGCGGGCATCGAACACTTCATTGCATGGCGCGGACGGTTGCTGACCGGCAGCGAGCACTTCGACGATCACGCCGTCTTGCAGCACCAGACCGCCACGGGCATCGAGCGCGTTGGCCGTGAAAATGGCGAGGGGATTTTTTAACCAGGTACGGGTCGCAGGCATTGTGGCCGGCTCCTCTGAAAGTTGGGTTCAGGGTTGCCAGCTCAGTGTTGCCCTGTCTGCTGATCCAGGGTCGCCGCGAAGGACGAGGTGCGGAGTTTCAAACAAATCGCCGGATCGGGCAAGCCCAACCCGACGGCCAACATACACTGCCTCTGTGGGAGCGGGCTTGCTCGCGAAAGCGTCGTGTCAGTCAATAGATCAGTTACCTGACATACCGCATTCGCGAGCAGGCTCGCTCCCACATTGGGATCTTCAGTGTTTACCAGGGAATGGTTTCACCCTTGTAGTTGATGAAGTGATGCCCGCCCTTGCCGGTATACGCATTCACCTGATCAATCAGCCCGCGAGTGCTGGTCTCCACATCCAGGTCAGCCCCTTCGCCGCCCATGTCCGTCTTCACCCAGCCCGGATGCAGCGACAGCACGGTGAGTTTCTGTTCGCCCAACTGGGTGACGAAACTGTTGGTCATCGAATTCAGCGCGGCCTTGCTCGCCTTGTACAGCGCCAGCTCCGGCGCGTCCGGTACGGTGACGCTGCCCAGGCCGGAACTCATGAACGCCAGCACGCCGCTGCCGTCGCGGATCTGTCCGACGAAGCGCTGCGCGAGGTTGATCGGCGCCACGGCGTTGGTGAAAAACAGCTGGCCAACTTCGGCCAGTGTCGCGCCGCCTGGGGTTTGCACCTCCGGACCTTTGACCCCGGCGTTGACGAACAGCAGGTCGAAGGTCTCGCCCTTGAGCTGTTGGCTCAGGGCGATCACTGCTTGCTGGTCGTCCATGTCGAGTTTCTCGATCCGCACGTTACCCAGCGCTTGCAGCGCCTCTGCCTTTTGCGGATTGCGCACGGTGGCGGTCACTTGCCAGCCGTCAGCCAGCAGGGTTTTCACCAGCCCGAGGCCCAAGCCACGGGAGGCGCCGATGATCAGTGCGTTTTTTGCCTGGGACATGACGGGATTCCTTGAAAGTTACGGTTCATGGATTCAATGGACACGCCTGACCGAGCCGTTGTTGCAACTCTCGTCGCAACACATCGAGTTCGCTCATGCGGGTTTCGATCAATTGCAGTTTGTCGCGCAGCAGTTGCGCCACGGCGTTTTCCGGGTCGGGCGCGTTCCACAACGCGGCGACGCTGTTGCCGATTTCGCCGAGGGTAAAACCCAGGCGCTGCGCGGTTTTGATGTAGAGCACCAGTTGCAGCATTTCCGGCGGGTAGTCGCGGTAACCGTTGGCACTGCGTTGCGCCGCGATCAGCCCGCGCTGCTCGTAGAAGCGCAAGGTATCGCGGCTGACGGCACTGGCCTGGGCTAATTCACCGATGCGCATGCGGGGTCTCAAAAAGAGGTATTGACCCTGGAGCATACTCCAGGCTTTACCGTGGTTGCTCCTCAAATTTTGGAGCAAGGACGATGTGGACTTCGACCCAGTATCGAAACGTGGTGCGCGGCAGCGCCTGGTATGACCTGATCGTCACGGCCGCGTTTGCCACGCCGTGGAGTTTTGCCGCGTTGCATGGGGCGTTGACGGCGCTGAGTCAGGCGCTGGATTTGCCCGGTGAACTGCCGGCGTTCGCGCCGGCGCATATGCTGATGGCGAATCTGTTGGGTTCGGTGGTGTGCGTGTGGGCGGTGCTGCGGATTCGTGATCCGCAGGCGCTTTATGGGCGCTATGACGCGGTGGCGCGGTTGCTGTTTGCGGCTTGGCAGGGGTATGCCTTGGCCCATGGCGCCAGCTCGTTGCTAGTGGTTTTTCTGGTTTTTGAACTGGCGTGGGGCGTGGCTCAGGTGTTGCCCGTTCGGACGCCTTCGCGAGCAAGCCCGCTCCCACAGGGTTAGTGTCGTTCGCGAAATGTGTGATCGCCGCAGAACCTGTGGGAGCGGGCTTGCTCGCGAAGAGGCCCTTGTAAACAACCATTAATGCCCGGCCTGCCACGGCTGCCCTAGCGAAACCGGCGCATACAACCGAGTCCGCACTGCATCCCGCGACAACAGCACCAACACCACAATCGTCGCCACATACGGCAGCATCGCCAGCAGACTCGACGGAATCGCCAGACCCAACCCCTGCGCCACCAGGTGCAGGATGCTGGCGAGGCCGAACAGGTACGCCCCGAGCAACAAGCGCCACACCCGCCAACTGGCAAACACCACCAGCGCCAGCGCAATCCAGCCGCGCCCGGCGGTCATGTTTTCGGCCCACATCGGCGTGTACGCCAGCGACAGATACGCCCCCGCCAACCCGGCCATCGCTCCGCCAAACAGTACCGCCAGTGTGCGCACGGTCAGCACCGGCAAGCCCATGGCACTGGCCGCATCCGGGTTCTCGCCAACGGCCTGAATGATCAAGCCGACACGACTTTTGATGATCACCCACGCCACCAGCGCAAACAGCGCGAACGACAGATACACCAGCAAATCCTGGGCAAACAGCATCCGGCCGATCAGCGGAATTTCGCTCAAGTATGGAATCGCCAAGGGCTCGAATCCGGCCAGCGGCTTGCCGACCCACGTCGCGCCGACAAAGGTCGACAGGCCCACACCGAAGATCGTCAGCGCCAGACCGGTCGCCACCTGATTGGCGTTGAACACCAGCGCCACCAGGGCAAACAGCGATGACAAGAGCATCCCCGCGAGCATCGCCAGCAACACGCCGAGCCACAGGTTGCCGCTGTTGAGGGCGACGATAAAACCGATCACCGCTCCAAACAGCATCATCCCTTCCTGTCCGAGGTTGAGCACGCCGCTCTTCTCGCAGATCAACTCACCCAGCGCCACCAACAACAGCGGCGTGCCGCAGCGCACCATGGCGTAGAAAATATTGCTCAGCAGATCGATATCCATCACAGCGCTCCGGCGGTTATGGCGGTGGTCGACGCGCGCCGTGCCCAGCGCAGTTTCAGGCGTGGCCGATAGAGAATCAGCACGTCGCAGGCCAGCAGGAAAAACAGCATCATTCCCTGGAATAGTTGTGTGATTGCTTGCGGCAGATTCAGGGTCATCTGCGCGCTCTCGCCGCCGATGTACAGCAGCGCCATCAGCAGGCTCGAGAACAGAATGCCAATCGGATTCAGCCGGCCGAGAAACGCTACGGTGATCGCCGCATAGCCGTACCCCGGCGAGACTTGCGGCACCAATTGCCCGATCGGCCCGGTGACTTCGCAGACCCCGGCCAGCCCGGCCAAACCACCGCTGATCAACAGCGCGAGCCAGATCAGACGTTTCTCGCGAAAACCGACAAACCCCGCCGCACGCTTGTCCAGACCGAGCACCTTGATCTGGAAACCGACAAAGCTTTTCTGCAACAACACCCACACCGCAACCAGCGCGAGCAGGGCGAAATACACCCCGGCATGCACCCGGCCATCCTCCATCAGCAGCGGCAGGCGACTGGCGTCGCCGAACATCGCCGACTCGGGAAAGTTGTAGCCGGCCGGATCCTTCAGCGGCCCGTGCACGCAGAACAGCAACAGGTTCAGCGCAATGTAATTGAGCATGATGCTGGTGAGGATTTCGTTGGCGTTGAAGCGCGTGCGCAGCCATGCCGTCAGCCCGGCCCAAGCGGCGCCGGCGCAGGTGCCGGTGAGCAGGATCAGCACCAGTGCCCAGCGGCTTTGCAGGTCGATGATGTTCACCGCCAAGGCGCTGCCGGCGAGTGCACCGAGGAGCAACTGACCTTCGGCGCCGATGTTCCAGATCCGCGCTTGATAAGCCACCGCCAGACCGAGTGCGCAGAGCAGAATCGGCAGCGCCTTGACCAGCAGTTCGGAGACGCCATACAGATCGCTGACCGGTGCGATCAACAGCGTGTGCAAAGTTTGCAGCGGGTCATGCCCCAGGGCGATGAACAGCAGCGAGCCGCAGCCGAGGGTCAGCAGCGCCGCCAGCAGCGGCGAGCACCACAGCATCAGGCGCGATTGCTGGCCACGGGGTTCGAGGGAAAGCAGCATGTTGGGAAAACTCCGTCAGGCCGTGGCCGATGAATGCGCGTGGTTGATGTGCCCGGCCATCCAGCCGCCGACATCGCTCAGCAGGGTGTCGGTGGTGTTCTGCAGCGGCGACAGACGCCCCGCGCACAGGGCGCCGAGGCGGTCGCTGATCTGGAACAGTTCGTCGAGGTCTTCAGAGATCACCAGGATCGCCGCGCCGGCATCGCGCAGGGCAATCAGTGCGCGGTGGATGATCGCCGCCGCACCCACGTCCACGCCCCAGGTCGGGTGCGCGGCGATCAGCAGTTTCGGTTGCTGAAGGATTTCCCGGCCAAGAATGAATTTCTGCAGATTGCCGCCGGACAGGCTGCGTGCGGCAGCGTGCGTGCCCGCGGTTTTCACCCCGAAACGCTGAATGATCTGCTGGGCAAGGGCTTCGACTTTGCCGCGCTCGATCAAACCGTTGCGCACCAGTCCCTGTTGAAAGGCCGTGAGCAAGGCGTTGTCGGCAAGGCTCAATTCCGGCACCGCGCCGTGGCCCAGGCGTTCTGCCGGGACAAATGCCAGACCGAGTTGGCGCCGCGCATCCGGGCGCAAATCGGCGACCGCTTGCCCGGCGAAACAAATGGTTGTCGCGCTGTCGCGGGGCAGGGTTTGTTCACCGCTGAGCAGCGCCAGCAACTCATCCTGTCCATTGCCCGCGACCCCGGCGATACCGACTATTTCGCCGCTGCGCACTTGCAGATTGATGTCGCTCAACGAGCAGCCGAAGGGATCGGGGTTGTGCCAGCGCAAACCGTTGACCCGTAGAAAGTCCGCGCCGCCGTTGACCTTCGGGTATTCGCCGATCAACGCCGCCGCTGCGCCGACCATCATCTGCGCCAACTGCTGATCCGAGCATTCGGCCGGCACGCAATGCCCGGCGACGCGCCCGCCGCGTAGAACCGTGGCGCTATGGCACAGGGCGCGCACTTCAGCGAGCTTGTGGCTGATGAATAGAATGCTGCAGCCCTCGGCGGCGAGGCGGCGCAGGGTGATGAACAGTTCGTCGGCCTCTTGCGGCGTCAGCACCGACGTCGGCTCGTCGAGGATCAGCAGGCGAATGTCCTGCATCAGGCAACGAATGATCTCCACCCGTTGCCGTTCGCCAATCGACAGGCTGTGGACAAGTCGCTCCGGCTCCAGCGCCATGCCGTAGCGGCGCGACACTTCGCGAATCTTCGGCTCAAGCTGTTTCGGCGTGCCAGCCTTGGCGCCCATTGCCAGAGCAATGTTCTGCGCGACGCTGAGGGTTTCGAACAGCGAGAAATGCTGGAACACCATGCCGATCCCCAACTGTCGGGCCTGCGCCGGGTTGCGGATATTTACGCGCTGCTCCTGCCAGAGCATCTCTCCCGCATCGGCCTGGGTGACGCCGTAGATGATCTTCATCAAGGTACTTTTGCCCGCGCCGTTCTCACCGAGCAGCGCGTGGATTTCCCCGGGCGCGATGCACAGGTCGATGGCGTCATTGGCCAGGCAACCGGGGTAGCGTTTGCTGATCTGGCGCAGTTGCAGGCGCGGCGTTGAATCTGGGCTTGGCATGACAGGCTCGACTGGCTTGGAGTTGTGCCTGTGGATAAAGCAATTTCCTGGCCATTGAGTCAGGAACCTCCGCATCCCTTGAGTGCGAACGGTTGGAGTAGGGCCTCGGCGGAAAGTCGGTGAATTCTTCGGCACCAATTGGGAGCAAAGGTGTTGATCAGGCTCCAGTTTTGCTCGCGGATATTTGGTTAAAAAACGAGCAAACTGTCGGGAGCTATGCAGAACCTGCGACTGCGCGAGTCATGAACGGGTTATCCACAGGTTGCTCCACAGTATTTGTGCGCAATCAGAAAACCTTGGCATAAGCGCGGGAGTGCTATCTCCCAATGGCGATAAACAGCTCTAACTGATTGTTTTTACGCGTAATTAAACTTTCTTCATGTGAATTGCGCGAAAAGTGAACAAATCCCGCAAAGCCACGTGACAGAAGGGTTACAGCGGAATGTACTCAGGTTATCCACAGTCGGGTGCACAGCAGATGTGGGCAAGTTATTGGAATAAAGGAATCCGTCGATGCCCTAAAAGATCGCAGCCTTCGGCAGCTCCTACAGGGAGAACACATTCCCAATGTAGGAGCTGCGGCACGCTGCGATCTTTTGCCCTTCTAACGCTGCAGCACAATCCGCCCACGGCTCAAATCCGCCAATTGCGTTTGCAGCAACTCGATCTGCGCCTCGCCCAGCGCCAACTGCAACTCCACGCCATTGGCGGTGAAGTTTTCTTCGACGATTAACCCACCCAGATCCGCCACCCGCAGCTTCACCAATGCCAATTCGGCAAAGCCGCAGGCGCAACTGAGCGGCACACGGCTGATCAACTCGACTTTCGCCGCCGCTTGCAGGCACTTGTTCGCGCCGCCGCCATAGGCCCGGGCCAAACCGCCGGTGCCCAGTTGGATGCCGCCATACCAACGGATCACCAGCACTGCGACCTGATCGCAATCCTGCGCCTCGATGGCCGCCAGAATCGGTCGTCCGGCGGTGCCGCCGGGTTCGCCGTCGTCGTTGCTGCGGTATTGCGCACCGAGCTTCCACGCCCAACAGTTATGCGAGGCGTTCAAGTCGCTGTGTTGTTCGAAGAACGCCTGCGCGTCGGCGGGGCTGCCGATCGGCGCCGCGAAGGTGATGAAGCGGCTCTTGCGAATCTCTTCGCGGTACTCGCAAAAACCGCTGAGGGTGAAAGGCATAAACGTCTTAAATAGTCGGGGTGAGGCCGCAGCCTTTGAGAATGATGCGGATCAGGTTGTTGCCGGCGTCTTCCATGTCCTGCCTGGTCAGCTTGCTGCGACCGCTGACGCGACAGATCTGCGTGGCGAAGTCGGCGTAATGCTGGGTGCTGCCCCACAGCAGGAAAATCAGGTGCACCGGATCCACCGGGTCCATCTTGCCCGCATCGATCCACGCCTGGAACACGGCCGCGCGGCCCTGGAACCAGGCGCGGTAATCCTGGTTGAAATACTCGGTCAGGCATTCGCCGCCACTGATCACTTCCATCGCAAAGATCCGCGAGGCCTGTGGCTGGCGGCGGGAGAATTCCATTTTGGCGCGAATGTAGCGGGTCAGCGCTTCGGCCGGATCGTCCTCGGCCGTCAGGGTGTTGAAGGTGCTGTCCCACAGTTCGATGATGTTGCTCAGCACCGCCACGTACAACCCCAACTTGTTGGTGAAGTAGTAATGCAGGTTCGCTTTGGGCAACCCGGCATTCTGCGCAATGGTGTTCATGCTGGTGCCTTTGTAACCGTGACGGGCGAACTCGTCTTCGGCGGCTTTGAGGATGGTCTCTTCGTTCTTCTGACGAATGCGGCTGGCGGGTTTGCCGCCATGAGCGGGGACTTCAAAGGTCATAGGCACTTCCGGTTTGTCTGTGGGTGCAACCAGTTGCGTTGATAACGCACCCACAGGCATCCGACAAGTCCTGATGCAATAAAACCGTTACGCCTGTTCGATCTTGTTCAGCGGCGCGGCGGATTCGACGCGGGTGGTTTTCGCCTCCGGCAGCAACAGACACAGGAAGATCGCGGTCAGGCCACCGCTGGTGATCGCCGAATCGAACAGGTTTTGCACCAGTTTCGGCAACAGGTGCAGCAGGTTCGGTTGCGCGGCAATACCCAGGCCGACGCCGAGTGAGGTGGCAATGATCAGCATGCTGCGTCGGTCCAGCGGCGACTGCGCGAGAATCCGCACCCCGGCCGCTGCTACGCTGCCGAACATCACCAGGGTGGCGCCGCCGAGCACCGGTTTCGGGATCTGCTGCAGCACCGCGCCGATCATGGGGAACAGGCCAAGACAAAACAGAATCGCGCCGATGTACAGCCCGACGTAGCGGCTGGCGACGCCGGTCAACTGGATCACGCCGTTGTTCTGCGCAAACGTGGTGTTGGGGAAAGCGCTGAAGGTGGCGGCGATCATGCAGCTGACGCCGTCACCGAGCACGCCGCCGCGCAGTCGGCTTATATAAGAGGGGCCGCTGATCGGCTGGCGGGCGAGCATGCAGTTGGCCGTGAGGTCGCCGACGGTTTCGATGGTGCTGATCAGATAAATCAGCGCAACGGGCAGGAAAGCCGTCCAGTCAAAGCTGAAACCGAACTTGAACGGTGCGGGAAGACTGACCAGGGGCAAGTCAGGCAACGACTGCGGAACCAGTTTGCCACTGAACCACGCGGCCAGACTGCCGAGCAGCAATCCGATGATGATTGCCGACAGCCGCACCCACGGCGTGTTCGAGCGATTGAGCAGGATTATCGTCAGCAACACGAACACACCCAGCGCCAGATTGCCCGGCGCACCGAAGTCCGGCGCATTGAAACCACCGCCCAGATCGGTGATGCCGACCTTGATCAGACTGACGCCGATCAGAGTAATAACAATCCCGGTTACCAGCGGCGTAACGACCCGGCGTAATTGACCGATGAAACGGCTGAGGACGATCTGCACCACGGCACCGAAAAAACACACGCCGAAGATCATCGCCAGAATGTCTTCCGGGCTGCCGCCACGCTGCTTGACCAGAAACCCGGCCGACAGCACCGCGCCGAGAAAGGCGAAACTGGTGCCTTGCAAGCAGATCATCCCGGCGCCGATGCCGAACGGCCTCCGCGCCTGAATAAAGGTGCCGACCCCGGAAACCATCAGCGCCATGCTGATCAAGTACGGCAGATGTGCGGTCAGGCCGAGGGCCGAGCCGATCACCAACGGCGGGGTGATGATGCCGACGAAACTGGCGAGCACGTGTTGCAGGGCGGCGAGGATCGCGGCGGGTGGTTTGGGACGATCGTCGAGGCCGTAGATCAGGTCGCTGGACGTTTCAGAATCTGGCTGCATGGCTGAGGGCTTCTTGTTCAGGGATCGAGTTCAGCCTTCACTGCAAAAACCTGTCCAATTGCTCAGCTTTCAGGGGTTGCGATCGCCAAATGTAGGAGCTGCCGAAGGCTGCGATCTTTTGATCTTGCTTTCAACGCGTCGCAGCGAGGCTTTCGAGAAAGCTCTCCAGCACCAAATGAGGGCGCCGTCCCTTGCGCGTGACCGATGCCAGACTCAAATCATAAAACCGCGTTGTCGATTTCAGCGCACGCAAGCGCCCCTGCTGCACCCACAGGCTGGCGTAGTGATCCGGCAGGTAACCGATATAACGCCCGGTCAGAATCAAAAACGCCATGCCCTCGCGGTCAGACGCACTGGCGGTGCAATTGAGCGCCTGATAATGCGCCTGAATCTCCGCCGGCAAACGAAACGTCGGCGCAATTGCGTCCTGACTATTAAGACGTTCGTCATCCAGTTGCTTGTCATCGACATAGAAAAGCGGGTGGCCGACCGCGCAATAAAGCAGCGAGCGTTCGCTGTACAACGGCTGATATTCCAGCCCCGACAGTGCGCTGGCCTGCGGCACCACGCCGACATGCAGGCGACCGTCGAGTACGCCTTGTTCGACTTCGTTGGGCGCGATCATGCGGATCTGGATCTGCACGTCCGGCCCGCGCTCCTTCAGCTGGGCGAGGGCATGGGTGATGCGCATGTGGGGCAGGGTGACGAGGTTGTCGGTCAGGCCGATGATCAGCTCGCCGCGCAGGTGCTGGTGCAGGCCGTTGACCTCGGTGCGGAAACTTTCCAGCGCACTCAATAGTTGCAGCGCCGATTGGTAAACCTCGCGGCCCTCTTCAGTCAGCGAAAACCCGGCGCGGCCGCGCTGACACAAGCGCAGGCCGAGGCGCTGTTCGAGATCGCTCATTTGCTGGCTGATTGCCGAGCGTCCGATGCCGAGCACGGTTTCCGCCGCCGAGAAGCCGCCGCACTCCACCACGCTGCGGAAAATCCGCAGCAGGCGAATATCAAAATCACTGACCTGGGCCAGTGGATCGGGGCGGCGGCTGCTCATGCTGTTGTTCTCATTGTTTAGCAGGCTTCTAACTGAAGGTTAGAAAAGTTGGATTTCACCGACTTTATCCGCGTGGCAATTTAGCTGCAACAACGCTTTTTATCTCCCTGATGCTTATGCCCTGCGAGGTTTTGCCCGATGAACATGCCTGAAAACGCGCCGTCGCCACTGGCCAGCCAACTGAAGCTGGACGCGCACTGGATGCCGTACACCGCCAACCGCAACTTCCAGCGCGATCCGCGTCTGATCGTCGGTGCCGAGGGCAGTTGGCTGTTCGATGACAAGGGCCGCAAGATCTACGATTCGCTGTCCGGTCTGTGGACCTGCGGCGCCGGGCACACCCGCAAGGAAATCCAGGAAGCGGTTTCCAAGCAACTGGGCACCCTCGATTACTCGCCAGGCTTCCAGTACGGCCACCCGTTGTCGTTCCAGTTGGCCGAGAAAATCACTGACCTGACTCCGGGCAACCTGAATCACGTGTTCTTCACCGACTCCGGCTCCGAATGCGCCGACACCGCGGTGAAAATGGTCCGTGCCTACTGGCGCCTGAAAGGTCAGTCGACCAAGACCAAAATGATCGGCCGTGCCCGTGGCTATCACGGCGTGAACATCGCCGGCACCAGCCTCGGCGGCGTCAACGGCAACCGCAAGCTGTTCGGTCAGGCGATGATGGACGTCGATCACCTGCCGCACACGCTGCTGGCCAGCAACGCATTCTCCCGTGGCATGCCGGAGCAGGGCGGTATCGCCCTCGCCGATGAACTGCTGAAGTTGATCGAACTGCACGACGCGTCGAACATCGCGGCGGTTTTCGTTGAGCCGATGGCCGGTTCCGCTGGTGTGCTGGTTCCGCCTCAGGGTTACCTGAAGCGTCTGCGCGAGATCTGTGATCAGCACAACATCCTGCTGGTATTCGACGAAGTGATTACCGGCTTCGGCCGCACCGGTTCGATGTTCGGCGCCGAGAGCTTTGGCGTGACCCCGGATCTGATGTGCATCGCCAAGCAAGTCACCAATGGCGCGATTCCGATGGGTGCAGTGATTGCCAGCTCCGAGATCTACCAGACCTTCATGAATCAGCCGACTCCGGAATACGCGGTGGAATTCCCCCACGGCTACACCTACTCGGCCCACCCGGTGGCGTGCGCCGCTGGCCTGGCGGCACTCGACCTGCTGCAAAAGGAAAACCTGGTGCAGAGCGTGGCCGAAGTCGCGCCGCATTTTGAAAATGCCCTGCACGGCCTGAAAGGTTCGAAAAACGTCATCGACATCCGTAACTACGGCCTGGCCGGTGCGATTCAGATCGCGGCTCGTGACGGCGACGCCATCGTGCGTCCATTCGAAGCCGGCATGGCCCTGTGGAAAGCCGGGTTCTATGTGCGCTTCGGCGGCGACACCCTGCAGTTCGGCCCAACCTTCAACAGCAAGCCGCAAGACCTCGATCGTCTGTTCGACGCGGTTGGCGAAGTGCTGAACAAGCTCGACTGATTTTTCCCTCTATATATACCTGCGAATAACAGGCGCCCCATGCGGGCGTCTGTACACAAGAATTCAGGAGTTTTCGATGAGCGTTATCCCGCATTTGATCAATGGCGAACTGGTGACCGAGAACGGTCGCGCGGTTGATGTGTTCAACCCGTCCACCGGTCAGGCGATCCACAAGCTGCCGCTGGCCACCCGCGAAACC
The DNA here is from genome assembly GCF_025466205.1 of Pseudomonas sp. 13B_3.2_Bac1. Classification (NCBI taxonomy): domain Bacteria; kingdom Pseudomonadati; phylum Pseudomonadota; class Gammaproteobacteria; order Pseudomonadales; family Pseudomonadaceae; genus Pseudomonas; species Pseudomonas sp. 13B_3.2_Bac1. The sequence continues at coordinate 1,645 of NZ_JANLOG010000115.1, read as the reverse complement.
ATTCAACATGCAATCGACGCCGCCAAAGCTGCGTTCCCGGCATGGCGCAACACCCCTCCGGCCAAACGTGCTCAAGTGATGTTCCGTTTCAAGCAACTGCTGGAGCAGAACGAAGCACGCATCTCGCAATTGATCAGCGAAGAACACGGCAAGACCCTCGAAGACGCTGCCGGTGAACTGAAGCGCGGTATCGAGAACGTCGAGTTCGCCTGCGCTGCCCCGGAAATTCTCAAGGGCGAGTACAGCCGCAACGTCGGCCCGAACATCGATGCCTGGTCGGACTTCCAGCCACTGGGTGTGGTTGCCGGTATCACGCCGTTCAACTTCCCGGCGATGGTGCCACTGTGGATGTACCCGCTGGCGATCGTCTGCGGTAACTGCTTCATCCTCAAGCCGTCCGAGCGTGACCCAAGCTCGACGCTGCTGATCGCTCAATTGCTGATCGAGGCCGGTCTGCCCAAAGGCGTGCTGAGCGTGGTGCATGGCGACAAGACTGCAGTGGACGCGTTGATCGAAGCGCCGGAAGTCAAAGCATTGAGCTTCGTCGGCTCGACGCCGATTGCCGAGTACATCTACGCCGAAGGCACCAAGCGCGGCAAACGCGTTCAGGCACTGGGCGGGGCGAAGAACCATGCGGTACTGATGCCGGATGCGGATCTGGACAATGCGGTCAGCGCGCTGATGGGCGCAGCGTATGGTTCTTGCGGTGAGCGCTGCATGGCGATTTCGGTCGCGGTGTGTGTCGGTGATCAGGTGGCGGATGCGCTAGTGGCGAAACTGGTCCCTCAGATCAAGGCGCTGAAAATCGGTGCCGGCACTTCGTGCGGTCTGGACATGGGCCCACTGGTAACCGGTCAAGCGCGGGACAAGGTCAGCGGTTATGTCGATGACGGCGTGGCAGCGGGCGCAACCCTGGTGGTCGATGGTCGTGGCTTGAGCATTCCGGGTCATGAAGAGGGCTTCTTCCTCGGCGGCTGCCTGTTCGACAACGTCACCCCTGAAATGCGCATCTATAAGGAAGAGATCTTCGGGCCGGTGTTGTGCGTGGTCCGGGTCAACAGCCTGGAAGAGGCGATGAAGCTGATCAACGATCACGAATACGGCAATGGCACCTGCATCTTTACCCGTGACGGTGAAGCGGCGCGTCTGTTCTGCGACGAGATCGAAGTCGGCATGGTCGGCGTCAACGTACCGCTGCCGGTACCGGTTGCCTACCACAGCTTCGGCGGCTGGAAGCGTTCGCTGTTCGGCGACCTGCATGCCTATGGCCCGGATGGTGTGCGCTTTTACACGCGTCGCAAGGCCATCACTCAGCGCTGGCCGCAACGTGCGAGCCATGAAGCTTCGCAATTCGCGTTCCCTAGCTTGTAAGTAGAAGGCACGACGAAGGCCGACCTCTAGAGGTCGGCCTTCGTGTTTTCGGGGCTTTTTGACCGATATGACAGAAATGTGAAAAAAGCTGTTGACGGCAGATTCTGGAGGTCTATAATTCGCCCCACTTACGGCGCAGTCGAAACGGAAAACTCCTTGAAATTCAATGAGTTACGCATTTTTCGGCAGCGGGTTGCTTCAGTTCATCGAGGCATGGAAGGAGTTGAAAGAGCGGTGATGTTTGGCTCTTTTGACGGTTCGATCTTCTCGATCG